>WAOZ01000181.1 GCA_015520975.1 DHVE2 group archaeon
GATCTATACCACATGCATCAGGAAGCAATCGCAGCGGGGCAGGAACTCAAAATAGCTCTCGTCATAGGTATGGAACCGAATGTGCTGCTCTCGGCGGCAATATCAAAAGATTATCCCACTGATGAACTGGAGATTGCCTCGTCGCTTAAAAAACATACCACCGGGGAGAGAGAGGTGTGCATGAAAACTCCAAACGGCACGATTGTGCCTTACCACTCCGAAATCGTGCTTGAGGGCATGATCACCGATGATTATGTAGATGAGGGGCCATTTGTGGATATCACAGGCACATACGATATCGTACGCAAACAGCCGGTTGTGGTATTCGAAAAGTACTATCATCGCAAAACGGAGATCTTCCATCTTCTGCTGTCAGGTGGATACGAGCATTACAATCTTATGGGAATGCCGCGTGAACCCACAATATTTAGAGAAATTAAAAATGCAGGTGTGGATGTGCTGGATGTGTATCTGACCCCCGGCGGCTGCTCGTGGCTCCACGGGGTGGTGAAAATAAGGAAGAAACATGATGGTGATGGGAAAAAGGCCATAGAAGCAGCTTTTCGCGGGCACAGATCCATGAAACATGTGGTGGTTGTCGATGAGGACATAGATATAAGAAACCCGGAGGATGTGGAATTTGCCATAGCCACCAGATTTCAGGGCGATAGAGATATGATTGTCAAAAAGGGCGTTCGCGGCAGTTCGCTGGATCCAAGTTCTTACGGAGAGGAGCATCTGACAACCAAGATAGGGCTCGATGCCACAGCACCCCTTACAAGATTTGAAGAGTTTAAGAGAGTGGCGTGATTTCTTCATTACTCTTCGCATATTTCTTACCGCGAGTAATGTTCACATATTTTTATTTCCCCATATCTTGGTACCCACTCCCTTATCTGCCAAAATTACTACGTAAAAAGAAATAAATACGGGAGAAAATAAATAGGAATCATGAAGAATGAAAATGCCTTTCTCGGCAACGGCTGGGAAGATGTGCGCCTTAAAATTCCGAAAGGGAAATATCGGCTCGTTATGCTGGATTTCTGGGATCATACTGCAACCGTGATTGATGATTTTGATACACCCGAGGAAGCGAGAGAATTTATGGATGAAATGGGAATCATCGAGGATGCGGAGTCTTATACAGAATTCGTTATTTACAACGATCAGGGCGAGGTTGTTGAGCAAATAACCTCTGAGGGTTCTGATAAAAAAGGAATTCCTGTATGCGATGATGTGGAAATTGTGATAAAAGAGGATATGAATTACGCTGCCGTAACCATATTTGTGGACGAGCAGGGAGAATTCGAAGATCTGGTGTTTGAGGAAACAAAAACTCTCGAAGATGCGAAAAATATGGCAAAGAATTTTAAAGATAGATACCCTGATGCGGATAGAATCATTATTTTGAACAGGAACGGAGAAATACTGTGGGAGCAGAAATGACCCTGCACTGTGAGGAAAAGTTATATATGCCAATCCTTTTATACCCCCATATTAAGGTGATGTAAATGAAAATGTCTCATGGCCCAAGAGCAAGATCGCGTAAAAAAATGCGTAAAAAGGTACGGGAGCGGGGAATGCCGCCTATAAGAAGATACCTCGCAAAATTCGAAATAGGTGAGAAAGCGGCCATAGATATTGATCCGTCATTCCATCACGGCTTTCCGCATCACAGGTTCCAGGGATTGACCGGAGAGGTTGTGGGAGTACAGGGCAGAGCGTACAAAGTCAGAGTGAGAGATGGCGGCAAGTACAAGATTTTAATAGTGCATCCTGTGCATCTAAGGAAGGTGAGGTGATGAGAAAATACCTCACCCTATCGGAAGTAAAAGAGCTTCTTACCAACGAGAGAGAGAAGAGGGAGCTTAATAATCTTCAAAAAGCAGCGCTTATGCATGCCGAGGAGTTCGCAAAACTTAAACCGGAAGACGCTGCAAAACTCGTGGACGAACTTATGGAACTCGATTTTGTGACTGAAAGGCATGCCGTTAAACTGGCGGATATATTACCCATTCATCCGGATCAGGTGCGAGCCGTCTACGCCAAAGAGAAAATCGTTCTGCCACCCGAGGATATCAAGAAAATTTTGGATATTGTGGCCAAATACATTTAAAGGGGGCATTGAGATTGGAAGATTATGCTTATATTCTGGATTACTTGCCTCAAGGTAGGCCCGAAGAAAAAAGTTTTAAGCGTACGCCAATTGCCATAGCAGTGGGTGAGAGAGAGTTCAAACTTTTCGAGCTCATTCCAAAAAGCAATGTTTCCCTGATAATTGGGGAGCGCGTTTACATCGGCAAGGATAAAGAAAAAAGAGATAAAATTGAGCATGTAAAAAGGCGAATTGCGTACAAGGAATTAACTAACGC
>WAOZ01000182.1 GCA_015520975.1 DHVE2 group archaeon
GGAGCCCGAGATAGTGGAGCCTGTGAGGGAGCGCAGGCGCCATAGATGGGGGGAGCCGGAGCCTGAAATGGAACCTGAACCAGAACAAGAAAATAAAGAAGAGAAGGAAGAGGAACAGAAAGAGGCAGAAGAAGAGAAGGAAGCCGGAGAAAAGGAAGAGGATAAGGAAGAACCTGAGGATAAGAAGAAAGGAAGAAAGGGCAGGAAGAAGAAAGAGGACGATGTTCCAGAGGGAAAGAAGAGATGCCCTGTGTGCGGCGCTCTCAACGATGACGATGCCGAGATATGCATAGCGTGTGGAGCCGAGTTCGAAGAGCTCTAATCCACATATCTCAAACCTTTTTCCGTTATCTCATAGATTATCCAGTTCCTCTTTCTCACGCCTTTTATGAGTTCCGCGCTCTTAAGCACGGAAAGATGGTATGAGAGCTTCGAGTCGGATATGCCCACCGCCTGTTTTATGAGGCAGACACAGAGGGGATGCATGGACAGCAGATGGAGAATCTTCAACCTGATTGGGTCGGAGAGCGCCTTGTAGGTCCTGCTTCTATTTTCCAGGGACTTTTCATCGGGGAGATTCCCGATTATCCTTTCCATTCCCCCTATGCTCTCAATCCAGTCCTCTATTTCTTCCGGAATTTCCATCATATCACCATTTCAAGTTTTTTTGAAACCGCAATCCTTATATGGTGTTGTAGATTGTGGCGCTTCAAACATCTTTGAAACGGAGTATGGAAACATGGGTAATATAGTTTACGACCCCCTCATAAGCGGGCTCAACAATCTGCTGGAATACCTTTCCCAACATACGCTCACCTGTCTCATACCAGCGTTCTTCATAGCCGGAGCCATAGCCGCTTTTGTCAAAAAAGACGCGATATTGAGATATTTCGGACCGGATGTGAAAAAGAGAGTCTCCTATACCGTCGCCGCTGTATCAGGAACCGTTCTGGCCGTATGCAGTTGTACCATACTCCCTCTGTTTGCAGGAATCTATAAAAAAGGCAGTGGGATAGGCCCTGCCACCGCTTTTCTTTATTCTGGACCTGCAATCAATATATTGGCGATAGTCTATACTGCCCAGGTTCTCGGGTATGATCTGGGGATTGCGAGGGCCATTTCCGCCATATCCCTTTCTATGGTTGTGGGCATCCTGATGGCGTTGATATTCAAAGAGCACGACAAGAAGGTTGTCAATGCTTCTATGAATCATATAAACAACGAAGAACCGGAGAAACCTCGGTTTATTATGCTTGTGTTTTTCTCCTTGCTGGTCGCCATTCTTTTGGTAGGTGCTTCAAAGATTGGATGGGCGGCAAAGTTTTCTGCAATATACCTCATGACTGTGGCTGTGTCGCTCATTCTCATATATCACTTCAGCAGGGATGAGGTCACCGAATGGGGCTATGAGACATGGGATCTGACGAAAAAGATATTCCCCCTTCTAATAGCTGGCACCTTCATCGTTGGTGTGATAGCATATTATATGCCTCCGGAGACCTTCAGGCCTTATCTGGGAGGTAACTCCCTCGTTTCCAATTTCATAGCGGCCATCATTGGTGCGATACTCTACATGCCTACACTTCTGGAAGTTCCGATAATAGGCACCACTTTTGGCTACACCTCCGGAGTTATGGGAAGCGGCCCGGCCCTTTCCCTTCTTCTTGCCGGCCCTGCAGTAAGCCTGCCAAATATGGCGGTATTATACAGAATAATGGGCGGAAAAAAGACCTTTGCCTACATTACCATAGTGGTTGCGGTTTCCACAATGGCCGGTTTCATATATGGCAATCTGATGCTCTGATCAAAAGAGGTGATGAGATGATCGAGATAGAAATTCTGGGGACAGGATGCGTGAAATGCAGACGCATGAAGAAACATGTGGAAGAGGCCGTGAAAGACCTGGGAATAAAGGCAAAAATCACAGAGGTGAACGACATAAACGAAATAATAAGGAGAGGTGTGATGTCCACTCCGAGCCTGATAATAAACGGGGAGCTGAAATCGCACGGCAGGATGAAAAGCCCAGAGCAGATAAAGAAGATGCTGAAAGAGTATCTGTGAGGCGAGAAAATGAGGATAACTGTTGTTCTCAACGGGGGTTTAAGGTCCTGCTGTTCCGTATACCCGCCGGAGTTCATAGAAGAAGCTCTGAAGATGTGGGCGGGCAAAGGACATGAAGTTCAGGTTATAGACAGGCAGAAAGAGGAGTGGGAGCCGGGAAAACTGGAATCTCTATGCATAGAACACTTCGGAGAGGACGCGTATCCTTTCATTTATTCGGACGGAAAGCTCATCACTGTGGGTTATATGCCAGATATGAACACATTCCTGGAGATACTTAGCGCAGAGGGGCTGAAGGAGGTCACTGAAAAAGATATCCTGGAAGCTGCAAAAAGATATGAGAAGAACAGAGAATAGTTAGTTCCAAATGATAAAAAGGAATGAATCGATACTTAAATAGGATTCTTTTGAGACTTGTGACTCTCTCAATTTTCTGGTATAAGAAATGAGTTCTTCTGATTTTGCAGAAAAGAAAGTCTTATATATGACTGCAATATTACAGTGAATTACAGTAATATGGTGACATCATGTGTAAAAACAGGCCATGTAGACCTCCGGAAGATGCTCCTCCGAAATGGCTAAAACTTCGTAATTTTCTCAAAGCCCTTCGGTTTTCAACCCGATGGTTGATTATCGAGTATATTGGTGAAGGCAGTAAAAGCACAAAAGAGATCTATGAATATTTGATTCGAAGAGGGGAAAATCTAACAAAATCGGGGTTATATTATCATCTTTCAGAACTTAAAGATGCAGGCATTATAGAAGTCGCCGAGTATATAGAAGAGGGGGGTGGAGCCCCGGAAAAAGTATGGAAGTTGAAAACAAAGAAAATTGTAATTGATTTGATAGAAAAGGAGGTTGATTGAATGAATGTTACTGCAATCGTTATCAATGCCGTAGCTATTTTCAGCTTTTTGATCGCATTTCTCAAGGACAGGGAGAAAGCAAAAAAATCGCTCAAAATTGCGGGGAAATCATTCATCAGAATGCTTCCCATGGTGTTTATAATCATAATCATCATTGGTTTGCTTCTTGGATTTGTGCCGCCCGAAGAGATATCGAAATTTATAGGAGATCAGTCTGGAATTGTAGGTGTACTCATTATAGGCGTGGCAGGTGCGCTCATGCACATCCCTGCTTTGTTGGCATTTCCATTGGGAGCTTCCCTTCTTGAAAGCGGAGCATCGGTTACTGCGGTTGCTGCTTTTATCACAACATTAACGATGATTGGGATGGTCACATTGCCTCTGGAAATAAAAGAACTCGGAAAAAGAATGGCACTTCTCAGGAACGGAATAAGTTTTGTCATAGCAATCATCATTGCTCTTATTATGGGGGCGATACTATGAAAAATCAATTGAAACAGAAAGATGAAAGAAAAGCAAAAAAAGGAATGGTCCGAGATTTGATCATACTCGGAATAATTTTGGCTGTCATGGTTGTTCTTCTAATAGAATTTCCAGATAAAAGAGAGCCTGTAATTGATACTTCATGGGATTTTTTTCTTGAAATGATTATGATACTTCCAGCTGTTATGGTCTTGCTGGGTCTCTTTGCAGTCTTTGTACCTAATGAGACTGTGGTAAGATATCTTGGAAAAACATCTGGACTGAAGGGTATTTTCCTTGCTATACTTCTTGGAGCATTACCAACAGGCCCCCTATACGTGGCTTTCCCAATGGCTGCGGTATTGCTCAAAAAAGGCGCGAGGATATCGAACATAATCATTTTTCTTTCAGCATGGGCTTGTATTAAAATACCACAGGAAATGGTGGAACTGCAATTTCTTGGAATAGAGTTTATGGTAATGAGACTTATTCTAACAGTTATCTTCGTAGTTATTATGGGATTTATTATAGAATGGATAATGAAATTGGACGATGAGAAAGGAGGTGTGAAAAATGCGGTTTGATCGTATATTGGCATTTGCGCAGGTTCTGACCTTTGCTATTACTGCCATTACATCTGTTCCATTATTCGTTTTATATATCAAAAATATGGCTGAAACCCCCATATTTATTCATCTGCATGTCTGGTTTGGAGTGGCATTTACAATCGTGGCGATTATTAAAATCTCCGATAGAAAGAGAGTACTTTTAAGACAGTTGGGGCTTCACGTGGATAGAAAAAATAAGAATGCTCCCCAAAAATGAGGGAGGTTGTCTCTATCATTTATTCTTTCTGCTTTCTGATTCGCATTGAGTTAATATGCCTATAAAAAAGTATATTCCAGACAATCCGAAAATATGAAATATTTAAAACATCATTTCAAAAAACTTTTAAATACTTCCTCGAGGTGCAGGTCTCAGGTGATAAAATGAGCAACCCAAAGTTCGACTACTGGTTCGGCGTGCCGAGAAAGGAGATAAAGTGGTATCCGAAAATAGACCCGGCCGTCTGCATAGGCTGCGGGCTCTGCACAGCAGTGTGTGGCAGAGGTGTCTATTCCTATGACCTGGTGAACAGAAAACCCGTTGTGGCGAAGCCGTACAACTGTCTGGTGGGATGTCAGACATGCGCCAATCTGTGCCCTGTCGGTGCCA
>WAOZ01000183.1 GCA_015520975.1 DHVE2 group archaeon
ATACAGCTCGGATATATTCACCGTGATAATATCTGTCATTCTGGTTATTATAATAACCGCACTTTTGTTTCTGGCATCGGAGTATGTGATGAAATTTATGGGAGAAAAGGGTTCAAGAGCTTTTACCCGTGTCATGGGACTTCTGGTGACGGCCTTTGCTGTGCAGTACATACTGGACGGCGTGGCAGGATACTTTGGCATCTGAATTAAATGAAAATATAGCCCGGTGGGAGCGACGGAGCCCTCATTTTTTCGGGTCCGCCGGTTTCCTGGGCCAGAAATTAATTCTTTTCAGTACAAAATAATTTTGCTTTCACAGCGAATTGATATATTCAAGCCATATCTGTTCATCAATCAAATATAAACCACGGCGTTTTGCATAGCGATAAGCAGCCATATACTCATCTTTTGTGATACGCCGACGCAATTCCGGATAATCATACGCTTTGTACTCGGGGCGATACTGCGCCATGAGATTCAACGCAGCATCGGGGATATTATCCGCTACCCAGTCAATCACCTGATAGGTACAGCATTCCAGATGCCCCGGAAGTATGAGATGCCTGACAATAATTTCGCCGTGATCATACGCCATTTTATGATTTCGCGAAACCACAGAAAAATAATTTCTGATTTTTGAATATTTGTATGCACACTCATCATTACCGTATTTAAAATCGGTTAGATACACATCAATGAAGGGTAAAATAAGTCCCATGGCCTCGGGAGTCAGATACATATTCGAGTTCCATATCTGTGGTATGTTTCCGTGAATATGTTTCATAACTTGCAGCATATAAGGTATGCTGGGTGTGGGTTCGCCACCAACCCAGTTTATATTTTTCGCTTTTTTATGGCTATTCAGAATTCGTGCGAGCACGTCCGGCGGCACATACTGATTTCCTGAATTCTGACTTATATCCCAGTTCTGGCAGAAAACACACTTGAAATTGCAACCGTGAAAAAACACCGTCAAAGATGGCACCAGAATACTTTCCTCACCAAAATGAAGGAACACCGAGGCGATGCTAGGCTTGTCTGAAACTCCGCATCTACCGAGACTCTGATGCCTGTTTACACCACACCTCCATTCGCACAGATTGCAGTGCTCCAGATGCTTTTGCGCCTCTGAGATTTTAGTATCTAGTTCGTCTCTATTTTCCTGTAATTTCGTTCGTTTCTTTCCTGCCAGAATGGCTCTGTATTTTTCCAGAGGCACGAACATATCACCGCAAATAAACCACAAATATTTTTCGCATAACTTTTTATCCGTTAAAGGTATAACAAATCCCGTGAGCGTTCGTGTGAAAATACTGCCCCCTGAAATCGCCGAAAAGATAGCCGCTGGTGAGGTCGTTGAAAGACCTGTTAGCGTCGTCAAAGAACTTGTGGAGAACAGCATAGATGCGGGTGCCAAGAGAGTAATCGTGGAGGTGAGAGAAGGGGGCTTGAAAGAGATTAAAGTCACGGATAACGGGTGCGGTATGGGCAGAGAGGACGCCATTCTTGCGTTCAAGAGGCATGCCACGAGCAAGATTTCCAACGAAGAGGATCTTTTCAGAATTGCTACACTGGGGTTCAGAGGTGAAGCCTTACCGAGCATTGCAGCGGTTTCCAGAGTGGAACTCACCACAAAAACAAAAGAGGATTTTACTGGTACGCGAATAATAATTGAAGGGGGCGAACTCAAAAAGGTTGAGGATGTGGGTGCGAAAAACGGTACAACAGTGATTGTTAGAGACCTGTTTTACAACACTCCAGCCAGAAAGAAATTTTTGAAAGGGCCGCAGAGAGAATTTTATTACATATCAGATCTGATTGAGAAATACGCGCTGGCTTACGAGGATATTCACTTCACACTTATAAAAGACGGAAAGAGAGTTCTTGACGCTGCCCCGGGAACACTTAAAGAGAGAGTTGGTATGATCTGGGGCAGAGATGTTGCCATTAACTCCGTTGAGATTCATAGAGCGGATATAACGGGCGTTGTATCCAAACCGCACATCGTCAGAAAGGATAAAAACAAAATAATCACCATTGTGAACGGCAGGGTTGTTAAAAGCAAAGTTATGGAAGATGCTTTGATAAACGGATACGGTACATTACTTTTCAGAGACTCGTATCCGTACGCGGTTCTCAAGCTCACCATTCCTCCGTCGGATGTGGATGTGAATGTGCACCCCGCAAAGCTCATAGTTAAATTTCGGAATGAAAGTGAGATTTACAGAAAAATATCAGAATCCGTATGGGACGCTCTCACATCGATTTCCGAAATTCCTGATAGAAAAATCGCCGATTCATCAGAATCGAAAAAAATCGCTGGCACGAAATTTGAAGTTAAAAAAAGCGCGAAAAATGTATATTTTGAAGTTGAAACCCCAAAACACCCCAAAAAAATAGAAGATTACATTCCGCAGATGCGCACATATCCGGCAGAGTTGCTGGGACAGGTTCTCGACACATACATAGTACTCAAAACCAAGGATGCTCTTATGCTGGTGGATCAGCATGCCGCACATGAACGGATAAGATACGAGAGATTTCTTCACTCTCTTAAAAATGGAAGCATACAGAGTCTTCTTGAACCCATAGTGATACATCTTCCTCCCGGAGATTACGAAAATGCGCTTGCGATGATTGATGAGCTGAAAGAATTCGGGTTCATAGTCGAGGATTTTGGAGCCAGTGCAGTAATAGTCAGAGCCATACCTCCCATACTCACCAGAAGTGATGCCGAAGAGGCGCTCAGAGAGGTCATTGCCATGGGTAAAAAGGCGATAGTTGAAAGAAGAGACGATATTCTCAAGCTGATTGCATGCAAA
>WAOZ01000184.1 GCA_015520975.1 DHVE2 group archaeon
GATTTGGAATGAGCAGGGAGAAAGCGATCTCACTGGTAACCGGGAATGCCGCTGATATCATCGGCGCAGATGGCATCGGAAAGATTAAGAGAGGCAATCTGGCTTCGCTGATCCTGTGGAACGGCGATCCTTTCAGTCTGGACTCTTATCCGATCATGTCCATAGGCGAGGGAAAAATTGTTTATGAAGAGAGATAAACAGCACCAATTTTCTCAATTTTTACAAATGAACAGTTTTTATACTATCTCCGATTTGTAGAATACATTATGAAATGCAAAATATGTGGAAAAGAGACCACAATACACGCTTTCGGTATGCCACTCTGCAAAGACGATTTTGTGAGGCTGTTTGAAAGAAGGGTTGAACGCATTCTAAAAAAATACAAAATGAGGGATAAAAAGATTGCCGTTGCGCTCAGCGGCGGAAAGGATAGCATGGTTGTGCTGCATTACCTGGCAACGCACGATTACGATGTATTCGGGTATTTCATAGATCTGGACATACCACCGATATCCGAAATCTCAAAAAATATAGTGATGAAATCGTGCAAGGAATACAGCATACCGCTTGTAATCACAAATCTCAGGAAAGAGTACGGGTTTACGGTGGCCGATTTCAGGGGCAAATCCTGCTCAATATGTGGCACAATAAAAAGATATCTGATTAACAAAGTTCCACGAGAAGAGGGCGCCGAAGTCGTCGCCACCGGTCATAATATGGACGATTTCATAGAATTTTTCTTTAAAAATATGCTCGGCAAAAACTATGTGTGGAACAGAAATATGGTGCCGTATCTCCCTTCGGAGCACCCAAAACTCCTGCCACGAATAAGGCCACTTTACCTTGTCGGAGATTTGGAAACAAAGCTTTATGCGGATATCCTCGGAGTGAAATACAGCCCAGAAAAGTGTCCGTTTGCCAAATTCTCCGGCTGGAAGGAGATTTTCTATGACATCGAGAAAAAAAAGAGAAACTTCCGCCACGAGATGATAAGAAGCATCTGGGAAATGGCAGAGTTTTTCCCTGAATACGATGTGGAGCTGAAAGAATGCAAGATATGCGGTGAGCCTACAAGCAGAGAGATCTGTTCTTTCTGCACTTTGAAAAATAAGATAAAATAATAATCATATTTTTATGTGTATCAGATGCTTTATTGTCCTGCCTGTCGCGCGCCTGTAAACATATTCAACGGCAAAAGATGCCACGAGAAGTCCTATAAACACAACGACCCCAAAAGTATTCGATGAAGACACCTGCCATAGCAGAATTGCCAGTGCAGAGAACGCCAGTGCGGCACCCAGCAGGGATATTATCTTACTTGAATGCGTTTTCGATGCAAGTTTGTAATTTGCAAAATTGACCAGTCCGAATATTATAAGAAATCCCGAACTACCGAGGGTAGAAATGCTCGATAGATCAAACAGATTCGCCACCAATAGCGTCAGGACCGCCGTTATGAGCAGCCCTTCCACGGGTTTTCTCCACACCTTTTTCTCAAACACCTCTGGTAGCTCACCATCTTTGGCGATCACATAACTCACACGGGCCGAACTGTAAAGCGTGGCGTTGATCGCAGAACCCGTTGAGAGCAGGGCAGCTATTGCTATGAGCACGAAACCAGCATCGCCCAGGAAAGGTTTGGATGCCTCTGCCAAAGCATAATCCCGCGCATTCACAAGCTGCGAAAGAGGGAGATTTCCCACCGCAACTATCGCTATGGAAATGTAAAGAAATATGACGAACAGGACGGAAGAATAGTACGCTTTCGGTAATACCTCATCTATATTGTCCACATCCTCTGCGGTGTTGGCAATGAGCTCAAAGCCCTCGTACGCGAGAAAGATTATCATACCTCCCGCGATGAGCTGAACAGGTCCCACCCATGTATCCGGCGCAATGCGTGACACATTCACGCTCCACAATCCTGCTATCATGAACAAGAAAAGTATTGCGATCTTTAATCCAACTATGTATTCCTCGGCCTCTCCGACCGCTTTGGAGCCCATAATATTTATGCCAGTGAACAGCAGAACCGCCGCTGAGATGAGTATGTGTTTCCAGAACACATAGTTTCCTTCGAAAAATGTCGCACCATAGCTTCCGAAGGCATAGGAGTACAGCGACAGCATAATTATGTAACTCAAATAGAGCAGTATGTTTAGCCCACCTGTGAATACCCCTGTGCCAAAAGCTTGATTCAAAAATTCCACCGTTCCTCCACGACTGGGATAGGTTGCGGATAACTTGGCATACGAATATGAGGTCAAGAGTGCAACAATACCTGCAATCAAGAAAGCAATGGGTGTGCTGCCGTGAGCAAGCTGTGCGGCAAGTCCGAGAACCGCAAAAATTCCTCCACCAACCATGCCCCCTACGCCGATAGCAAACACAGACCAGAACCCCATTTTATCGGATTTTTTGCCCATAAGAAAAAAGATAGGGGTCGATGCATATATAACTTTCCCTCTTGGGAATTTTGAATCACGCGTAAAACATTTTAATAATTCAACAGCATTACACGGTTTGTATGCTCGAAAAATATCTGGGTATGTTTTCCGATGAGGTCGTGGAAATAGAAAACGCCACGCTGAGCGATGTTGCAAAGCAAATGAAATCGGAGCGTAAAAAAATACTCCATTTCAGAGATGTGAATGGTTACGAAGCGGTGGCTAATTTATGGGCTACACGGGATAGGTTCGCGAGGGTATTCGGCGATGACCTGTTATTTAAACTCATGGGCAGCATCGATGACCCCGAAAAATACGATATGAGGGATTTTGATATGCAATCAGAAGATTTCTCGCTCCTGGATTTTCCGTTTCCCAAGTATTACGAAAAAGACGGGGGCAGATACATCACTGCGGGCGTGGTTTTTTCGGAATGGAACGGAAAAAGAAACGCATCATTCCACAGATTGATGATCCTAGATGAAAAGAGAGCCGCCATAAGACTGGTACCCAGAGATCTATACCACATGCA
>WAOZ01000185.1 GCA_015520975.1 DHVE2 group archaeon
ATGTGTATAAGAGACAGGTATATTTATATGTTTTCCAGTGCATCGGAAAGGACGCGTATCTGAATAAAATATAGGCGATTGCACGGGTTGTGATGGGCCCGCCGGGATTCGAACCCGGGGCCGGGGCTGTCTTCAAAACCTCATATGCATAAAAACGAGAATGAGGCCATTCCGGAGGCCCCGATGTTATCCAGGCTACACCACGGGCCCTTTCCTTACTTTTTCTTAAACTCTGTGTAACCGCACTTACCGCAGGAGTATCTGTCCTTGTGCTCTGCCATGAACACTCCAGGGCCGCATTTGGGGCAGAAACGCCTTTTTCTAACGACCGTGTTATTTTTAATTTCATAAAGCTCTCTTTTTTCCATAATCATTCCTCCTCCTTTTTCTCGATGAGTTTGTTCCTCAGCAGGATATACTCAGGCTCTATCCTCATAGCGTGCTCAACGGTCTCGTAAATTTTTGCATAGCCCGTTGTTCGGGGCGTGCCGAACTTTGTGTACATACTATCCAGTATGACTCTCTTTTTATCGGCATTGAGATTCGCAGCAAGCATGTTTCTAATATCATCTCGCGTGGGGGTTTTCTCCTTGGGGTGAATAACCTCGAATCTTACCTCCACGCGGTGAAGGAGCGGATTATTGCGTTTCTCTATTATTTTCAGCTCCATGGTTCATACCTCCATCTCACGGATTATTTCATTAACCTTCTTCTTATCCTCATCTGACACCTTTATAAGGACTAAACCTGTATTGGGCATCCCATATATAACAGTAGCGCCCAGAGGTGCAAAATATATCACCGGAATAACTGCCAGATCCTCTTCTCCATCTACATCTACCCTGACTTTTTCGCCCATACTGATTGCTTTTCTAACCGCAGCCCACAGTTCGGGAGTTACGGTACCCGCTGGATTGCGTACTTTGAGCACCTTATCTCCGTAATTTTTTATTCTCTCAAAAACCATCTTTTCCCGCTTGGTTTTGTAATCCACAATCGCCACATCCGGCTGTATGCCCAGAGATAAAAGCGTGTCTGTAACCACATCTCCAACACATATAACCATATCACCGGACAGTTTCCCCGGCAAATCAGGTGTCGAAACCAGCTCGCCGTAAATTCGCTGCAACTTTTTTCGGGTACGCTCTTTCAAAACAAGCGGCTTATCTAACTCTGAGCGCAAATTCTCCATTTGAGGCCCCCATCTCAGCGGCTATCTGCGATTTTTCACTGTTGAGTATGAACACATAGCCATGCCATTCGTCAGTGGTCTCTCCGCCGCAGTTTGGACAGGTATCTGAATCTGTTATCCTTCTGCACATTCTGCACGCTTTAAGTTCTTTTTTCATTTCTTCTTACCCCCATTTGATTCTTTCTTACCCGATTTTTCCTCTTTGAGTTTCTCCTCAATCCATTCAAGTTTCCCAAGACCCGGCTGGCGCATGGTCAAACCGATCTTGCTCTGCCTCGGATTGGCATCGTTTATGCTCAGTGCAACAACTCTCGATAGAAGCTTATCCTTAACCCTCAAAACTCTCTTGGATTCCTTACCAATCAACCGCTTGTTCTCAAGGTCTATGTCTATGACATCATCCATAACTTGGCTTATGTGGAGCAGACCGTCGATGGGCCCGAATCTCACAAACGCGCCGAATTTGAGTATATCAACAACGGTTCCAAGCACGACCTCCTGCAATTCTGGATGGAACGCAAGTGCCTTGAACTTGACGCGCTGATACACGGCCCCATCTCCCGGAACTATAACACCATCACCCACTCTTTCAAGAGACAGGATGAGAATGATTATGTATTTTCTTTCTGCAGGATCCTTAACCTCTTCCCGCGGAAAGGAATACACGCTGCCCTCTATCTTCTCGCGAGCCAGAGATTCCACAATCTCATCGATATTTTCACCAAGCAGCGGGGGCGGAATGCGTATAACATCTTCCTGCTCAACTATTAAATACATACTTAGCCGAAAGTTCATTGTGTTTATAAATTTTCCCATCAATCCGACTGCTCTTTAATCAAAATCCGTGTAAATGCGGCAGAAATGAAAACAGATATAAGGAAAACCTTAAAATAACATAATACTATATAAAATCGCGTTGTTATTTGCTATCCCGCGTGTTAAAATGCGTTTGAACCCACCCAAATCCGGGTCTTTAAAAATGAAAGTGAAAGAGAGGTATGTGACATAC
>WAOZ01000186.1 GCA_015520975.1 DHVE2 group archaeon
ACATAGTGGAAGATCCACTGCATGAGGATGATTTTGACGGCTTTGCCGAACTCACCAGACGCATCGG
The DNA here is from genome assembly GCA_015520975.1 of DHVE2 group archaeon. Lineage (GTDB taxonomy): Archaea > Thermoplasmatota > Thermoplasmata > Thermoplasmatales > Aciduliprofundaceae > S143-98. Next base: position 68 of record WAOZ01000186.1, read on the forward strand.
ACACATTGCGTATGTTGTTGGTGATGACCTCTTCGTCACCAATGTCGATAGGATAAAGATGGGGATAAGAAAGGGTGCGGCAAACGCCGTTCTAATTAAACCAAATCAGATAGGCACGCTCACCGACACATACAACGCCATCAAAACCGCGAAAGAGAGCGGATATGCAACCGTCATATCTCACAGAAGCGGTGAGACATGCGATGCGAGCATCGCACATATTGGTGTGGCGTTTGGATGCGAGTTCATAAAAACCGGTACAATCGGTGGTGAGAGAATAGCAAAATTGAATGAATTGATTAGAATAGAAGAGGAAATAAAGGGTGAGTAAAAATGCCAGAACTGCTTGTGGAGGAAAATACTTACCTGACTGCTGGTGTGCATATCGGTACGCAGGTGAAAAACAAAGATATGATGCCGTTCATCTACAAAGTACGCAGCGACGGACTTTACATTCTTGATATTAGAAAAACCGACGAGAGAATTAGAATTGCGGCAAAGTTCCTTGCAAAATACGCACCGGATGAAATACTGGTCGTGGCACAGAGACAGTACGGCCAGAAACCGGCCACGAAATTTGCAGAGGTCATCGGCGGAGCGCATGTGGTGGCTGGACGATTTATCCCGGGAACACTCACCAACCCGCAACTGCCAACATACTTGGAGCCAAAGATCATATTCATAAACGACCCTGCGGCGGATGCGCAGGCTCTCAGAGAAGCGGTTAAATCGAAGATTCCCGTGCTGGCACTGTGCGACGCAAATAACAGAACCAGCTATGTGGATCTGATTATCCCGGCAAACAACAAGGGTCGGAGAGCCCTCGCTCTGGTGTACTGGCTTCTGGCCAGAGAAGTCCTCAAAGCGCGTGGGGAAATAAAAAGCGATGACGAATACAAATACACAATTGAGGACTTCGAGGCACCGCTATGAGATATCCTGCCGTTGCTGGACAGTTTTATCCGTCATCTCCGGATGATCTTGATTCTTTATTACCACAACTTTTTATGCATCCCATAGGGCCCGGCGATGTACCAGCGCTTGTGAGCGAAGGTCCAAGAAAGATTGTTGGTGGAATCGTGCCGCACGCGGGGTATATATTTTCGGGACCCGTTGCCGCGCATTTTTACAGGGAGCTTGCCCTTGACGGTTTTCCCGGGACATTCATCATTATCGGCCCGAATCATTACGGTATCGGCTCGGGCATAGCTGTATGCACAGATGATTTCCTCACACCTTACGGTAAAGTTAAAGTAAACCGGGAGCTTGCGCGTGAGCTCGTGAGAGATATAATAGATGCCGATTGCACCGCTCACAGATACGAGCACAGCATAGAGGTGCAGTTGCCGTTTTTGCAGTTTTTCAAAAGAGATATAGAATTCGTACCCATCACGATGCTCATTCAGGAGATGGAGGCCGCCATCAGGGTCGGTGAGATTATTCGGGATTCCATCAAAGGGGAGGATGTGGTTGTGATTGCGTCCACAGATTTCTCACATTATGTCCCTCACAAGATGGCATACAAGAGAGATTGCCTCGCCATAGAAAAGATAATAAAAAGGGACATAGACGGGCTTTACAGGGTTATTTTTTCCAAGAACATAACCATGTGCGGATATGGCCCTGTGGCGGCCATGCTCACTGCGGTGGATGGAGAGGTTAGTCTTCTAAAATACGCCACGAGCGGCGATGTACAGCCCATGGATGATGTTGTGGGCTACGCTGCGTTAAAGGTAGAACGAAGATAAGCAAATTCATAAAGAGGTGATAAATATGCCCAAGAAAAAAGAAGAAAAGAAAAAGAGTATAGAGGAAAAGCTGGCAATGCAGAAAGAGAGTATGTGGCTTTCACTGAAAAAGAGTGAGATAAAGAAAGCGATGAAATTTGCCGAAGATTACAAAAAATTTCTATCAGAGGCAAAAACTGAACGGGAGACTGTAGATTACATTATAAGAGAGGCAGAAAAGAAAGGATTCAAAAACATAGAGAAATTTAAGAAACTGATACCCGGAGACAAGTTTTATGTGGTGAACAGAGGAAAGAGCATAGCGCTGGGAATTGTGGGTAAAAAATCTTTAGATCGATTCCATCTTGTGGTATCGCATATTGATGCCCCGCGCATAGATCTCAAACCGAACCCGCTGTATGAAGATGGAGATGCCGCTCTCGCACTTTTCAAAACACACTACTACGGCGGAATTAAGAAATATCAGTGGGTTTCAAGGCCCCTCGCGCTGCACGGCATCGTGTACACGAAAGACGGAAAGAAGATAGACATACGCATCGGCGAGGATCCTGATGATCCCGTTTTCGTGATACCTGACCTTCTACCGCATCTGGCCAGAAAAGTTCAGGGAGACAGAAAGTTATTTGAAGGCATCAAAGGCGAGGAGCTGCAGCTGGTAATAGGAAACATGCCAATAGAGGACGAGGATGTGAAGCAGAAAATAAAAACGATGATCCTGAAGATTCTGAACGATAAATACGGCATCACAGAGGAAGATTTCAACTCTGCGGACATAGAGATCGTACCCGCTGCACAGCCCAGGGATGTGGGATTTGATAGAAGCATGGTCGGTGCTTACGGCCACGATGATAGAATATGTGCGTACACATCGCTAAGAGCAATTCTTGAAATAGAGAACCCCACCTATACAAGCATTGCATTTTTCTACGACAAAGAGGAAATAGGCAGCGACGGTAATGTCGGTGCACAGAGCAATTTCCTGGAGTATGTTCTAGCCAAAGTGTTCTCCATAATCAAGCCCAACTACAAGCACATAGAGTTTCTGGAAGCACTTTACAGAAGCAAAACAATAAGCGCTGATGTGAGCGCTGCCATAAACCCCATTTTCAAAGGCGTGCACGATATGAAAAATGCAGCAAAAGCCGGGTACGGTGTAGTCATCTCCAAGTATACGGGTCATGGTGGAAAATACGGCGCCAGTGAAGCCACTGCCGAATTCATGGCGGAGCTGAGGGCTCTGTTTGCGAAGCATGGTGTGCAGTATCAGGTTGCCGAGCTTGGAAAAGTCGATGAGGGCGGCGGCGGAACCATAGCCAAATTCTTCTCAAGGTACGGAATGGATGTTGTGGATATAGGGCCCGGATTGATAGGGATGCACTCACCGTTTGAAGTGGTAAGCAAGATGGATCTCTGGAGCGCTTACAAGGCGTACAAAGTATTCCTCAATCAGTGATTCTTTATTTTTTCTTTATGGATCTCGTACCACATATGCTCAATTTCTTCGAATATCAGCTCTGCGGCGCTTTTTACGGCGTTTTTTGATCCTGGAACAGCAAAAACAAGTTTATCACAGCATACCCCTGCAACGGCGCGGGATAACATAGCGGCGGTGCCTATTTCGTCATAGCTGCGTAGTCTGAAAATCTCTCCGAATCCAGGCAGAGATTTATCCAGTACAGATTCTATAGAATCCGCGGTTATATCATATTTGCTGATACCCGTACCACCGCTTAAAATTACTGCATCACACACCATAAGCGCGTTAAACAATGCATTCAGAATCTCAAGCTTGGAATCCTTTACAACGGCATAATGACACAACTCATGACCTCTCTTCACAATCTCATCCTTGAGCAATTTCCCGGATTCATCTGTGCGTTCAGTTCTCGTACTGCTGACCGTGATCACACCGATTTTAAGCTTATAACGGTGACTTTTATGCTCATTAACGCTCATTTCCCAGCCTCCTTTATCTTCTCAACCACTTCGATATCCTTAATCTGCGTCATCGGGTACTGCCCGTTCTCATCCTTCTCAAGGTACTTCACCATATCCCATATGGTCAAAAGTGCAACATTCACACCCACCAGCGCTTCCATTTCAACACCTGTTTTGTAATGAGCTTTCACTTCACATTCAACATCTATCCGATTTCCGTGAATATTGAACTCAAAACTCACCGATTCAAGCGGTATGGGATGGCAGTGAGGGATTATACGATGCGTATCTTTCACTGCGAGCAATCCCGCAACTCTGGCGGTTGTGAGCACATCTCCCTTTCTTATCTCACCGTTTTTAATCGCGTCAATCGTGGTGCTTTTAAGAACTATTGTACCTCTTGCCCTCGAGATTCTGAGAATACTTGACTTCGAGGATATATCGACCATATCCATACGATGCGTATCATTTTCGGTATTTATTAACTTTGCGAGGAACACACAATGATTTTTTCCTCTCATCATCGGGTGAAACGAATTTCTATCTTTCCCTTTATCTCTCCGATGAGCATCTTGAAATTCAGCAGAATGTGCAGAGCGGCAATGACACCCATGAGAAAACCGCTCACCGTGTGAAGCATAGATGCTTTCGTTGACGAGCCATGCACATAGAGAATAATTCCCGTTATCATCACCACACAGAAATCGATGAGCAGTGCCAGAGATATCGCGGCTTTCAGTTTCAGCATGGATTTCCTGTTCATGGAATTCCGAACAATGAATGCCATACAAAATTATTTTGATAATGTTTCACGGCAAAACTTAATTAGCTATCGGCTCATACGATTCAACCGAGGTGAGATTAATGAAATATCAGATAAAAGCGGTGCATATGTTCCGGGTTCCAGAGGGCAGAGATCTTATAGGATATATAAACAAATACGCCGCAAAAGAAGATATCCGTACGGCGGTTGTAAGCGGGATAGGGACCTTGCAAAATCCAGTGATTGGCTATTTTATGGAAGAAAAGGGTGCCTACAAAAAAATCGAACTTCCGGGAATGTATGAGGTCACATCCATAGAGGGTAACATCTCGCTGAAAGATAATCGCCCGTTCACGCACATCCATATAAACCTTGGCGATGCCGTTGGGAAAATCTTGGGCGGACATTTGATCAGAGGCAATGTATATATTGCAGAGATTGTAATAATAGAACTCTCAGGAACTCCGCTTGAAAGAATACCATACGGATCGTTATCACTGTGGAAAACGGAATCTACATAAAAAGCAAAACCGTTTTATTCTTTTCTCACATCTCCATCTTGCAATGTACTCTCTTGAAAAATACGATTTTGAACTTCCGAAAGAACTGATTGCGCAGGAACCCGTTGAACCCAGAGACCACGCCAGGCTTATGGTGTTAAGGGAAAGAATAGAGCATAGATTCTTTTACGAATTGCCCGAATATATGGAAAAAGGCGATGTGCTCATTCTAAACGATACACGCGTGATTCGGGCCCGCGTTAAAGGGAATAAAACCACTGGTGGAAAAGTGGAGATTCTGATTCTTGAAAAGGTGGAAGAGGGAAAAATATATAAATGTCTGATTAAAGGCAAAAGGATCAGGCCCGGCACGGAGATGATTTTCGGGCCTATACGGGGAAAGGTTATGGAAAAAGATGAGGGCATATGCGTCGTTGAATTTACGGGCGATATTCTTACATACGCAAGAGAGCGGGGTGAAATACCGCTACCACCATACATAAAAAAGAAAATAGACGATGAAGAAAAATATCAGACGGTATTCGCAAAAAAAGAGGGGGCTGTTGCGGCGCCCACCGCAGGATTGCATTTTACTCTGGAGCTTCTCAAAAAGATAAAGAGCAAAGGTGTCAAAATCGGATATATAACCCTCCATGTCAGCTATGGGACTTTCAAGCCTGTGAAAGTGAGCGATATCAGAATGCACAAAATGGAGGAGGAATATTATATAGTATCTGAAAATGTAGCGAATATGATAAACAACAGAAGCGGAAAACTCTTCGCTGTTGGTACAACCGTGGTGAGAGCACTTGAAAGCTCCTCGAAGGATGGCACCGTGTATCCTTCGCAGGGTTATACAGAGATTTTCATTTATCCCAAATACAGATTTCAATCGGGCATTGACGCACTCATAACCAATTTTCATGTGCCGAAAAGTACATTGATTATGCTTGTAACCGCGTTTGGAGGCTACGAAAGAGTGATGAACGCATACCGTGTCGCTGTGGATAAAAAATACAGATTTTACAGTTTCGGCGATGCCATGCTGATTTTCAAAATGTAGCTTTTTAAGCAACAAAAAATTTTTAGTATGTGCAAAAATTCTCCTTTTTATGGAGAGAAATATTGTTGTTGAAAAAATCACACAGACTCCTGTTGAGGATAGATTTGTGGAAATTGTTGAAAGGAAGGGGATTGGACACCCAGATAGCGTTGCGGATGGCATAGCAGAAAGCATCAGCAGAGAACTGTCAAAATATTATCTGAAACATTATGGGCGCATTCTGCATCACAACACGGATCAGGCCGAAATCGTGGGTGGGCAGGCCAAACCCAAATTTGGCGGCGGCACCGTGCTTGAACCTGTGTACATTCTTTTATCTGGAAGAGCCACCACGAAAGTGGGGGATGAGAGAGTGCCGTACAGAACCATCGCGAAAAAAGCTGCATACAATTTCCTCAAAGAAAATTATCCCCATCTGAACATTGAGGAGGATGTGATTATAGACTGTATGATAGGCCAAGGCTCAGTGGATCTGAGAAGCGTTTACGATACCCAGAAACTTCTGGCAAACGATACTTCCTTCGGTGTGGGATATGCGCCAATGAGCACAACCGAAAAACTTGTTTATGAGACTGAAAGATACATAAACGGAGAGTTGAAGAAAAAGTTTCCCGAAACGGGGCAGGATGTCAAGGTAATGGGATTCAGGCAGGGTGACAAAATCAACATCACCGTGGCAGTAGCATTTGTGGGCAAAAACACGCCTGACAGGGACCATTATCTCAGTGTAAAAGAGGATCTTCGCGATGCTCTTATGGATTTTGCCGCAAAAATCACGGACAAGGAGGTGAACTATTTCATAAACACGGCAGATATGCCTGAGGACAATGTGTTTTACCTGACGGTTACAGGACTCAGTATGGAAAATGGCGATGACGGTTCTGTGGGACGAGGAAACAGAGTTAACGGGCTTATAACACCGTACAGACCGATGAGCATGGAAGCTTCCGCGGGCAAGAACCCGGTCACTCATGTGGGCAAACTCTACAACATTCTGGCATTTAAGATTGCTGAAGACATTGCTAAAGAAAGCGGCGGAGATGTGCGCGAGGTGCATGTGCGCATAGTCTCACAGATCGGCAAGCCCATCGATAAACCACAGGTAGCGAGCATTCAGGTCATCCCGGCGCAGGGAGTTAATATCGAAAAATACAGAAAAGATTTTGAAGCAATCGCGGATAGCTGGTTAGGAAACATCAACAAAGTCACTGAAATGCTCGTAAACGGAGAGATAAATGTTTTCTGATTTTTTATAACACTCTCCACATAACATAGGCGTTATCGCCATTAGAATAATAGCCGGGAATAAATGAGATTATGTTGAATCCAAATTTTTTGTAAAACTCTATCGCGGATATATTCGTGGTTCTGACCTCAAGGCGTATTGAATACAGGCCCTGCGCCCTGCACACCGCTATGAAGCGTCTCATCAAAGCGCTTCCGATTCCAATCTTTCGCTGATTTTTTCTCACGCCCAGCATCAGTATTCGAGCCTCTTTTGAGTATTTTGCGGCAGCAAGAAATCCCACGGGTTTTGACATAACTGCAACAAGGAAACCTTCGGGCCACGCACGATGGATATCAAGAAACAGTTCGGGAGCGTAGCGTTCGCTGAAACATTCCAGTGCGATATCCATCACTTCCATCAGATCATTTTCATCGAATTTCCTTATGTAATATGTTTTTGCCAAACCACGCGCCCCCTCTTTATCACCGCATTGACCAGATTCACACCGAAATGGTATCCTATGTGCATATAATTGGGAGCATCTAGTATAAGCATATCTGCCTGCTTTCCGGGCTCTATGCTGCCTATTTCACGCTCCATACTAATAGCGGCCGCTGCGTTTATCGTGCTCGCGGCTATCGCTTCCTCAGGAAGCATACACATCTGCGTGATTGCAAGGGAGATAACCATCTGCATGCTTTCCGTATATGCATTTGGGTTAAGATCTGTGGCAAGAGCCACAGGGATACCACTCTCTATAAACTTTCTCGCGGGAGCATACTCTCTGCTGAGAAGCATATATGGTGTAGCAGGAAGCAGTACTGCGATTATTTTGCTTTTGCGCATCGCTTCTATGCTCTCCTCACTCGATTTTACAAGATGATCCGCAGAAATTGCACCAACCTTAACTGCCACACCTGTGCAGCCTATATCACATATTTCATCCGCGTGAATTTTCGGTATAAGTCCGTATTTCTTACCTTCCATAAGATACTCTTCTGATTCTTCCGCGCTGAACACACCTTTCTCGCAGAATATATCAATAAATTTTGCATGTGGCGCCACATCAGGAATTATCTTTTTGAGATACTCAATATACTCACCGCTACTTTTGAATTCCGGTGGAACGGCATGCGCCCCGAGGAAAGTGGGAACAAGATCAACGGGATGGTCAATCTCATTAATAACCCGAAGCATCTTCAACTCGGTATCGAGATTCAAACCGTAGCCTGATTTCGCTTCGGCCGTGGTGGTGCCGTTGATAAGCATGTAATTGAGTCTATGCTTCGTTTCAGAAAACAATTGCGACAGCGATGCGTTTCGAGTCGCCCGAACGGTGCGAAGTATGCCGCCGCCCTGCTTTAAAATATCCAGATATGAATAGCCCTGAAGTTTCATATAGAGCTCATTTTCCCGTGTGCCCGCAAATACGAGATGTGTATGCGGATCTACAAAGCCCGGCATAACCACATGTCCAGATGCGTCAATCTCCTGCTCAGCGCTGCCTTTGAGTTCTCGCGTTTCTCCAACCTCAACTATTCTATCACCATCGATCAGCACAGCGCCGTTCTCAATTATGGCAAGGTCATAACTCTCCTTTCGCAGCCCGCCGGCAAGTGTGAGTAGCTGAGATGCGTTTTTGATGAGAAGCATATAAAGGAATATTGCCAAAGAGTATAAAAAGATGATTTTGGTGAGGGTAAGTTGAATTCCTTGAAAAACATGAAAAAAAGAGGGATAAAACGGAATAAAGTTATACATAGAGGTCATAAGCGAGCACCTTAAAAAGAATGAGCCTGGAAGCAGAAGAAAACGAGCGAGAGAAGATGTAATCCCGGCCATAGAACACATCGGGGGATTTAGAAAGGAGCAATGCCCTTTCAAGGGATGGGTTTGGAAAGGGAAACCGTAGGTGTCCTTTCCAGGGGGGTTTAGAAAGGGGGCCTTGCCCCCCTTCTTACGAAAAGCTTATTTTTCCGCAATATATCTCTCAATTGGGCGAGCATTTACTCCATCCCTCCTGCTATATCTCTTTCCTGGGGTAATGCTCGCCCCTCTTTTTTATTTATCTCTCC
>WAOZ01000187.1 GCA_015520975.1 DHVE2 group archaeon
CTTTGAGCCGTCAGAGTTTCAATCTCCTTCTCAATTTCATCAATCATTTTTTTATCCTCGGCAATGGTGTGCTCATAGGATTCTATTTCTTTCTGGGCATCAAGCATGTTGCGCTTTGCTATCTTCGCTTTGATTTCTCTCAATTTATTTTCCAGCTCCTGATATTTCAGCGCCACCGCTCTGTCCTTTTCAAGGACCTCCAGCCTCGATTTTATCTCTTCAAGCAGAACTTCTACACGACCCATATTCTCCTCAACAATCCTTTTCTTATCCTCGGATTTCTTTATTTCCATATCGAATTTTGTTATGCCTGCAATGTCATCCAGAATGGCCCTGCGTTCCATAGGGGTCATTTCAACAATCCTCGTTATATCGCCCTGCTGAACAAAATTATATCCGTCTGCATCTATGCGGGCATGCATGAGCAGTGATGCGAAGTCCTGTAGCCTCGCTTTTTCGCCATTAATGTAAAAATAGCTGTTATAGCCATCCTCATTGCTGGCTCGTTTTATGTATCTGGTGAGCTTCACCTCATCCTCGTCTATGGGAAGCACACGATCACGATTGTCAAATATCAGGCTAACCCGGCAATAATCGGCAGGTTTTCCATGTTTCCCACCGTTATATATCAGATCAGTTAGCCTCTGCGCACGGATTTTTTTAGAAGATTTTGGCCCGAGCACGAATATTATAGCATCGGTTATATTGCTTTTACCGCTCCCGTTTGGACCGCTGATCGCCGTAAACCCCTCTTTAAACTCTATTCTCGTCTTACGCCCAAACGATTTGAAATTCTCCAGCTCTATGGCTTTAAGATACATATCCCATCACCTTCTGGCATACCTCATCAAATTGTCGGACATGGTAGAGCATCATGTCCGAAACATGACAGATATTATCAAGCCAATATATAAAGATTTCGTCCAAATTTTCACCTCACCCCTCTATAACAAATATGGTATTTTACGCGAAACATTTAAATAGAAGCATGTCATATGTTTGTCTGACAAACGACATACACATGTTGTGAGGTGATGAGAATGAAAAGATATCCATACAGTCTGGGCGAAGCCGTTAGTTACGCTTTCGTGCTCACTGTTTCATTATGGTGGATTCCGGTAGTAGGTCCCATGCTAATCGGCTATCTCACGGGCAGAAAAGCCGGTGGCCCGATTAAGGGTCTGATTGCAATGTCTGTGCCAATAATAGCGTATTTCTTCGCAATTTACGCGATCGGCGTTGGATGGATTCATGTACCACCCATCGTGTCATCATACTTTTCCGGCTCTATACTGGGCGCACTTGGAAACGAGGCCATAATACCTTACATAAAACAGAGTACCACAGTGGCAATATCTGTTGGAACAAACATAGAGCAGTATCTCTACTATGCACCGCCGTCCTTCTTTATCATGTTCTCATTTGCATTTATAGGCGGGGCGATGAGCAGACAGATCATACTTGAAAAGGGCATATACCCTGAAATAAAAAGAAGAATTCCGCTCAGACGAAAAAGCGTTACGAAGAAGGATATCCCACAAACTAGTATTTCGGGAAGCGCTGTGAGATTCCCCATCAATAATAAAGTACACCACCATACTTTGCCACGCAAGAAAGCAGGTCGTCAGATTAACAGTGCGGAAATCCCCAAAAAGAAAAATGGAATCAAAGGCAAAATGGTAATACATGTAATGGATGAACCCAAGCCCGTGATGATTAAAAAGAAACCTAAAAAGAAGCACGGTATAGTGTTCCTATGAAAGTCGCGGGCATAGATCTTGCAGCCAAAAAAGATAACATCACAGGGCTCTGCATAATAGAGGAAAAAAGAATAATCACTGACAGAAAAAAAATCTGATGAAGATATACTTTCATTTATTTTTTCAAACAGCCCTGCCGTGGTGGCCATCGATGCCCCACTGACCTTATCAACCACGAGATACGCCGAAAAGTATCTTAAAAGATACGGAGCGATGAGTTTGAAAATACCGTGGATAAGAAATCTTGCAATCAGAGGTATGAGAATTGCCAAAAATATAAAAGAACATAAAATAGAGGTGATTGAGGTTTTTCCAACGGCCATCGCAAAGATTTTGAAATTTTACCAAAAACCCAAGAAAAATATGGCTGAGTATTTCGTGGATCAGGGATTCTCCTTTGAAAATGATGTGAAAAATGAGCATGAAATAGATGCGGTGATCGCAGCATACACCGCTCTGCTTTATCTTGAAAATAAAACACATAGCATAGACGGAGTGATAATCCCGAAAAAATTGCTTAAATAATAAAACCACATATATGGAAGTATGGATGTGGTCTCGCTCATAAGCTCCGAATATGCAATCAAAACAATAACGCTTGGCTTGGGAATCGCGATTCTGTACATCATATATCGCCTTGTACTAAGTAGACTTGAAAAAACGCTCAGAGTTAAAAGTGTGAAAAAAAGTGTCATTTATTCATCTCGAAAATTTGTGCGCATAATTTTTTACATCATCGCTTTCATGCTGATCGTTGCCACATATGGCATCAATCCCTCAGATGTGCTTCTCAATGCGACAATAATCGCAGCTGCTCTAACTCTCGCCGCATCTCAATTAATTTCTGATTTACTCGCTGGGATTTACATAGCAATCGCCAAACCGTTTGAGCTCGGTGATAGAGTGGAAATCGCTGGCATATACGGAGATGTGGTGGATATAGGGCTTATGAGCACGAAAATAAGAAAATGGGACAGGAATGTTATAACTCTACCATCCACGATGATAATGAGTGAAATCGTGCAGAACTACGATGAGGACAAAACTGGGTTCATAGCGAATGCCAAGATACCTGTGTCGTATAGCACGGATTTTGAAAAGGCATTTAGGCTCATGGAAGATGCCGTGGAGATTTCAAAGAAAAACTGCGAATACATTATTGATGATGACTCCGGCGACACACCCTGGGTGTGCTTCGGTGATAGAGATAGATGGGTAGTGTGGCTTGAAGTGTATTTTTTGGTTAAAAATGTGAGAAACAGATACGACGCAGAGAGGGAGGTTATGAAGAATATCCAAAAACTGTTCAGAGATAACGGCATAAAAATGGGGATGCATAGTTTGGATCTGGCAAAAATGTAAAAATACGAATCCGCATTAATGAAAAATATGGAGATAAAAGAAGCTCAGGAAATAATCAGAAAAATGTACGGTGAGAAGGATTCAAAGAGGGGAATCTATCCAAACTTGGTATGGCTGGGAGAGGAACTCGGAGAGCTGTTCAAGGCTGTCAGGGAAGGTCATGGAATTGAAGAGGAAATTGCGGATGTTTTCGCATGGCTTTTATCAGTGGCAAATGTGCTGGGACTCGATGTGGAAGAATGCTTTAAAAACAAATACATCAGGTTAAAATCTCCTCCTTAGTTATATCCCGCAGATCAATAATATCATCAACGAATGTTGCCGCCTGGCTGAACTCCACATCATCAAGTTCTTTATCAAGCATAAAAATTATACCTACAAGACCAAAAAGCCGTATTTCGTTGGTTATCATTCTGAGAAATTTGATAAAGGATTGGTAAGTGTTATATGCCAGAAATGTGCTCACAGATTCAATGTAAACAAAATTTCTCTCTCCGTTTAACATCTTCAATCCATGTTTGATTGCTCCTTCCAGCAACAGCAGCGATGGTTCGTTCAGATAGATAACATTATCCTTTTCTTCAGGATATTTTATTGATGCTGTTATACAATCTATGAAAAATAATTTGGATATATCCACACCCATCTTTTTCAGTCTGCTTTCAACAGAGGTATGCGGGATGTTGAGTGCAACATAGATCCCTTCTGTATCACCATCCTTTAAAAGATGCGCTACTATGGCGTATCCCAGTGCGCTTCTCAACTCTGCCTTGGTGAGTACCATCACTATTTTTGCTTCGTCGATTATTTCCTCAATTATTTTTTCAGTTTATCGCTCATAGTTTTATTCCATCTTCCCGAATGTGAAACGGCATCCAATATGTCGGATGATTAAACCCGTATCTCTTCACTATTTTGAGCGCACGCATATGCATATTCTCATGTTCCATAAAATTCATAAGTATAGTCGCTTCGCTGAAATTTCGCATCTCACCGCATTTTCCGCGTATGTTAAGATCCATTTCCTCAATTAAAAGAGTTGCTATTTTGTGTTTATGGAAAAATCTGATCCATGTGGCACCGAGATACCTGAACATGGATGTGTCTCCAATTATTTTCTCTATCGTAGTGAGACTATCTATCACCAGTCTGTCTATGTGTTTTTTCATATTCAAACTCTCGTCAAAAAACTCAGGCATTATCAGATGAAAAATCTTCAGAATCTTTTCTTTCGTAAATGGGATGAGATCTCTGGGGCTTATGTACATATCATACCATTTTATTCTATCCACGACATCTTTGAGGAATGCCATATCCCTGTAATAAACAACTATGGCTTTTGATGGCACTGTTGTTGAAATTATACACGCATGTCTCTCCGTTTCTCGCCCCCTCCGCGAGCCATTGCACAGCCAGGATGGTTTTTCAGATACCAGACGGCCCAACTATAAGAGACATACCATTTCGCGGAAAACCACCGCCCAGTGCTTCATCTAGTTTTTTAATACCTGTAGGAGCAACTGGAACTTTCATATTTTATAAAGTCCCTATAAATTGATTTAAATTTTTCTTTCTGATTATCATCAAACGATACAAAGCCATTGATTTTTTTATTTGTGCATACTCACAGCATATAGAATTTTTATGATACAAAATTCATTAATCCACCGGTTCATGTCATATGATTTTCGGACAATGGTATTTTACACGAAAGGTTTATATATGAATATGTCATACTAATGTCAGACAAAAATATGACAGGAGGTTGTTAAGATGAGTGGAAGAATACCCAAAATGCCGAAAAGAGTGGAAGAGTGGATGAGAAAGCATTCCGTTGAAGATCTTGAAGCAGCAATGTGGGAACTGGAGGGGAGAAAAGCAGAGCTGGTGGCAGAGATACTCTCGCTCATTTACGAGATGACCGATGACATAGTTGGTGTGGGCATTCCAGAAATAGAGGCCCTCGCATAATCATTTTTATTTTTTATTGATGGCTTTGAGGATGTCAAGTTAAGCACCACTTAATAAAAAATTGTAGATAGAAGCGAAAGCGTAGACGTATGAGAGAGCGGAATGGATAGAGGAATTGTGAGGCCATCTACGATAGAATCTTTTAATTCTGTGTTTCAGGATACTGAACCATTGCTCAATAGGATTTCTCTTACCGAATGTTATATGTTGCCAAGGTAAGTCGAGTCTCTGTAGAGCCCAGCGGTACCATAAACCATCATCCACATACGCTTTCGGGTTCGTTTGTGCAGAATTTAAGCAATTGTTTCATAAAGATGAGCGTGTCAAGGCAGGAGTGAGAAGATGTTGAGTACACAGCGAGAATCTGACGAGTGCGAATCTCCGTTGGCTGCCCGTAGATAATTCCCTCTTACTTTTTCCTATCCATATTGAATAACTTCCCTGCCCATGTGATACCATAATCTAACAGCTTCATAGTTTGCTCTATCTATCTCGCCAATAATCTCCGTCACTTTCCTGTATGACAATGGAATGTATGGGGATATTGTTAAAATTCGCATATTTTCGCTTTTCATCTCTATTATGAAAAGTTTATTTTCCCGCACCCTATCACTTAATCAGATGGGTATTTTCATACTCTATTTCCTGCGCCATCAGATTATTTATCGCTGCTTTTTTATTTACTTTATCTTAACATCTTTTAAAAAC
>WAOZ01000188.1 GCA_015520975.1 DHVE2 group archaeon
ATGTTGAACAGTTTTTCTGCTCTATGATACCATTGTCTAACAGCTTCGTAACTTACTCTTTCTTTTTTCGCTCAATATCTCAGCCACTTTTCTGTACGACAGTCCGTAATGCGTGAGGAGTATTGCTAAAATTCGCACAGTTTCACTTTTTCTCCTTCTTACGAAAAGCTTATTTTTCCGCACTATATCTCTCAATCGGGCGAGCATTTACTCCATCCCTCCTGCTATATCTCTTTCCTGGGGTAATGCTCGCCCCTCTTTTTTATTTATCTCTCCCTTATGTTGTCATCCTCTATGTATTCACGGAAAGTGTTTTATGGCATCGCTGATTAGTGTAATACGGACGCTATGGGCCCCCGGCGGAGACTGCGACGCGCCGTCGTGCTATGAAGCCAGGGCCAGAAAGCGTCTGATATGCCCCCGACAACGGGTCAGGCGCCTGGAAAAATGACAGGCGCTGTTGATGTCGGGGGATATTTTAATTATTTCTTGAAAATGTCTGCGAGCATCACGAGCACGGGGAATATCTCAAGGCGCCCGAACCACATTTCTAAAATAAGCACGATTTTCCCAACCACCGGCATCGTCGGAGAGGTTATGCCCACGCTCAATCCCACATTACCTTCGGCACTCGCGACCTCGAATAGAGAATCGCACAGTGAATGGCCGTAAAGCATGAACACCATCGCGCCGATGAGGAGCATGAAAATGTAAGTGGTGGTGTAGATGGCCACATCACGAACCTCAGAGGGCTCAAAAACTTTTTTACCGATTTTGAATGGTATGATCGCGCTGCGAGGGGCGAGCCGTACCTTCACATACCAGAAAATTCCGTAAAATAGAACAATCACTCTGATGAGTTTGAGAGCGGAAGATGTTGAGCCGTAGGCTCCTCCGAAAATCATAGCCAGGGTAAGTATCGTTTTATCGTAATCACTGAGCGAGGATAAATCAGTAACGCTGAACCCTGTACCTGTCAGTGCGGATACAATGTGAAAATTGCTATCAAGAGTGGCGGTGAGCGGGTCCGTGCCGCGCATTATCAGCGTGGGCACCATCATTATGAAAAACACGAACACTATCAGGAGCATAGCCTTCACTTCGATAGAAAAGAACTCCCTTACTTTGCCCCTGAAGAGATTGATGTGCGAGACGAAGGATATACCACCGAGAGCCATCGCGAAGATCATGGCCACAGCCACAGCCGGTGGATATGCAGCTATACTGTTATTAGTCACCGCGAAACCACCCGTGGCAAGTGCGGTCATTGCGATATTAACTGCATCAAACAGCGGCGCGCCGAGAAGATAGAATATGAACGCGAAGAGAAATGTGTAGAACACATAAATGCCCCAGATTTTACGCACTGTGCCCACCACGGTGGGATCGGTTTTATCCGTTCTTCCCTCTGCGAAATAAAGAGCCTGTACTACCTTACTCGTTCTGTACATGACAGATAAGAACAGCGCGATCACACCCACACCGCCGATCCATTCGGTAAGCGAGCGCCAGAGCAGTATGCTTCTCGGCAGAGTTTCAACATCCGTGAACATTGTGAGACCTGTGGCGGTGAAACCCGACATGCTCTCAAACCACGCATCCA
Source organism: DHVE2 group archaeon (assembly GCA_015520975.1). GTDB lineage: Archaea > Thermoplasmatota > Thermoplasmata > Thermoplasmatales > Aciduliprofundaceae > S143-98. The sequence continues at coordinate 1,604 of WAOZ01000188.1, forward strand.
GCGGGTCAAGATACCCGGAAAGAAAATAGGGGATTGCACCCACGAACGACATCATGAGCCAGCCGAGCGCTGCAATCTTAAATGATTCCCGTATCGTCAGCTTTTCCGGAGGTTTTTTATCCATAACGAGGGTCCACAGGAATATTACCCAAACAGCAGGGAACAGGAAAGATAACACGAGGAGAGGGTTGTGGTCAACCACAAGCGCGTAAAATGCATCGAATACGAGGAATATGGAGATGTATGTTAGAAGTTTAATCACAAAATAAACCGTTTTGTTCATGGGATCACTTTCCCACTATTATCTCGCGGACTTTTCCCTCCACGCCCTTCTTGGCAACGATTGCCACCTCATCGCCGGGCAGAAGCTTCTCCTCACCCCGCGGCACTATTATCTGGCCGTTTCGCAGTACGGTGGCAATGATACTGCCCCACGGCATGTGTATCTCGCTCAGTTTTCTATTCGCAACAGGGGATTTCTGCGTAATCTTCGCGTACAGCAACTCAACATCACCGGAGAATGTGAGTATGGACGAAAAGCCTTTTATTCCCGCGTAGATGGCTTTCGCAGCCGCTTCGGTGGTGCTTATCACGATATCCACACCCAGTTTCTCGTAAAGAACTTTATTGCTCGGGTTCGTGGTACGGGCGATTACCTTGGGAACATGGTATGTGCTCTTTGCGAGCTGACAGGCTACAAAATTTATCTGGTCGTTGCCTGTGCAGGCTACCAGAACATCCGCTTTGTGAATACCTGCATCTTCAAGATAATTAGCCTCACTACCATCTCCCTTTATAACAAGGATGTCGTAATTTTCAGCCATATGCTTGGCGCGTTCCTCGTTATTTTCAATGAGTGCGATGTCATGGCCTTCATCAACGAGCATATTCACAAGGTATTCTCCAATTCTACCGCCGCCTATGACAATGATGTACATGCATACCTTATCCGTATCCGAAATTTAAAGGTTTTCGGGGTTGTAAAAATTTTTAAATATAAAAATAATCTTTTAAAAAATATGCGGTATGATAGCATACATCATGCAAAAAATTATTGAAAAATAGAGGTTTTTTCCGAAAGGTTTAAGTAGGTATATGCGCATATTAACCATGCCCTTTACGGGCAGGAGGACTGAACAAAATGAAGAAAGTATTTAGAAAAGAAGAAGGCGTAAGCCCCGTGATCGCTACCATCTTGATGGTGGCTATCACGGTGGTGTTAGCGGCAACAGTGTACATAATGGTTTCAGGAATGGGCGGCACTGGGGAGCCACAGCTAGCAGTGACACTTACATACAGCGCAACCCAGTCGAATGTTCCGAACCACATAGTTGTATTCACGGTATCTATGCAGACGCCATCATCAGTGGATGATACAAAAGTTACCATAACTGTAGGTGGTTCACCCGCAACGGGTAATGGTACAAGCAGTATACCAACTTCAGCAAGTAGTACAACAAATTATTGGGGATACCTTGATCTCAACGGCGATGGAAAACTCTCCAGCGGAGATGTGATCTGGGTCGCTGGACCTGGCGTCCAGTCTGGCGCGCTTGTGTCTCTGGCCATTAGCGGCTATTCCGGCACTGCGACTGTTACAATACCCTAAATTTTTAGAAAATTTCTCTAAATTTTTTATTTTTTTCAAAAGAAAAAACAGGGGGTCGCGAGGATGATAAAAAAAGAGGGTGGCGTGAGTCC
>WAOZ01000189.1 GCA_015520975.1 DHVE2 group archaeon
GTATATTATCGCCGAGTGAAAATTCAAATGATGTCACAGAAACCCGCAAAAATACCCAAAACCCGAAGGGATGCGGGGGCTGGGATTTGAACCCAGGAACCCCTACGGGACCGGCCCCTCAAGCCGGCGCCTTTGGCCAAGCTCGACAACCCCCGCTTTCAGGTGGTTATAATAAACATATTAATTTATCTTTCGCTTTTGTGGTATAAATAGTGAAGGGTAATGAGTCAAAAACTGCGCTATTTTTAAATATTGCTATGTCAATGCATATCATATGTCTATTCGTAATATGCTGATCTTGATTGTGGGTGTGGTGGTTTTAATTGCCAGCACCGTGATAATTGTTAGCACAGAACAAGAAAATGGGTGGCACACTGCGAAAGCACCTTGGGTGTATTTCTCGGATACACCAAAAGCAGGTGGATACGGTGAGGCCGTGGTGGGTGATGGAACATACCTATACATTCTGAGAGAGTACTCTGCACTCTACGCTCCCGAATTCTGGCGCTATGATCCAGCAAGTGGCACGCTCACGTATCTTAACTCCTCGTTACCTGCTGGAACATTCAAAAACGGTGTTGCGATGGCCTACGATTACAACGGTAATATTTATGCGCTCACAGGTAGCGCTTACGATGACGGTGCGGAAAGAGTACAGTTTTACCGTTATAACATCACAACCGATACATGGACGCGTCTGGCAGATACTCCGCATGTTCAGGGCGCCGGAGATGCCATCGTGTACTGCGGATATGATAATAAAATATATGCATTTCTGGGCAGGGCACACTATCTTGGAAATTACACGCCGCCAGAATACAGTATGTTCGCTAGATACGACCCTGTAACGGATACCTGGGAAAATTTGACATTTCCACCGTGGCCGGGCACAGATGATGGAGCATCCCTAGCCTGGACTGGAGGCAGATATATATACGCGTTAGAAGGTGAATTTTACGAGAATCTCCCTATTCGCGCGTTTGCAAGATACGATATAGATTTTGATGTATGGGATAATGTGAGTTTCATACCCGCTCCTGACGGTGTTGGCGATGGCGGATCTCTATTGTGGATCGGATACTACGATTCCGCGTATGCTGATATGATATTCGCACTGGATGGAAACGGCTGCAATGAGACGCCGGGATATAATTTTACGGTGTATTACACCAACAACGACACATGGGCGCATCTGGATTCGCTACCCGCACCTGTTGGTTATTATGTGGGAAGCAGACTTGCCTATGCGGGTGGAAAAATATATTACTGGCAGGGTACACCGAGCACATGGACCGGAAACGGCACCAAAATCTACAGCTGGACGCCGACTGTTCCCGTGGTGGAAATGCCTGTAAACGCGATGAGCGGAGTAATCTTTCTGATAGCAACTGTTATCGTGATTAAAAAATACAGAGATTAATGAATGCGAATATTTATTAAATATGTCCGCTTCGTCTATCCATGACGGAAAAAGAAGAAATTATGGAAAAAGCCCGAGAGTTGGGAAAAGCCATCAGAGCAAGCGATGAATACAAAGAGCTTGTTGAAGCGCAGAAAAATCTGGACGAAGACGAGGAAACTCAGGAACTTTTGAATAAATATAACACGGAAGCACAGAAAATACAGATGAAGCAACTGACCGGAGAGAGTATAGAGGAAGATATAAAAAAGCTTAGAGAGCTTGAAGAGAGAATTATGGACAGCGAAACCATGAAAAAATACGCTGAAGCGGAGAAAAAGTTTAAGAACCTTGTAGATGACGCAAATAAAGCCATTGTGGAAGCTATGGAAAAAGAGGAATAATACCCTCGAACAATCTTTTTTATTCACTTTGAGACAATTCGAACAAAACAAATAAATATAAAGATGAGCATGCGTTTAATTCTATGAACGAGAGGGTAATGGAAATAGGGGAAAAAATAAGGAGCATGGAGATTCGGGGTGCTGGTAGAATCGCCCGTGCGGTGGCACAGGCCCTTATATATTTTGCCGAGGATTTCAAAGGCACAGAGCAGGAATTTTATAAAGAACTTGAAAAGGTTAGGGATTATTTATTCTCCACACGTCCGACGGCTGTATCTCTTAAAAACGCGTATTACTATGTTGCAAACAGAATCGTGGGTGAGGATGTGGAGGAGCTTAAAGCAAGCATCATATACAATGCAAAGAAGTTCATAGAAGAATCTTTAAAAGCAGTGGAAATCATAGGCAAGTACGGTGCTGGGCGCATACCGGAAGAAGCGACCGTTATGACCCACTGCAACTCCTCTGCGGCACTGCAAACAATATTTCAGGCGCACGCGGACGGAAAGAGTATAAAGGTGATCGCAACGGAGACCAGACCGTGGTTGCAGGGGCATCTCACCGTCAGGGCACTGGCGGAAAGGGGCATAGATGTGACAATGATCGTTGATTCTGCGGTGCGCTATTTTATGCGCGAGGTGGATATTGTCGTTGTTGGTGCCGATACCATAGCGAGCAACGGTGCAGTTATAAACAAGATAGGTACCTCGCAGATTGCTCTGGCGGCGCATGAAGCCCGAGTACCGTTCATAGTCTGTGCTGAAACCTATAAATTCTCTCCCGAGACGGTCATAGGGAAACTCGTCAAAATAGAGGAGCGTGACCCTTCGGAAATTGCGAACCCGGAAGATTTTCCCGGAGTGAAATTCCGAAATCCAGTGTTCGATGCGACTCCACCAGAGTATATAGA
>WAOZ01000190.1 GCA_015520975.1 DHVE2 group archaeon
CATACCTTACGGATATGTGGCCAGCAAGCAGGAACTGGGTAAGAGAGTAGGAATAAAAAGTGCTGCATCAGTGGGCATCGTTGATTTCGGGAAATCTTCGGAACAGTTTAAGGAGATCATAGAGCAACTGAACTCCATAAAGAAATAAAACTTTCAAAGTTATAAAAGGTGAGAAATATGGCAGATGACGAAGCTACCCCCGCAGAGGTAGTCGAAATAATGGGTCGCACAGGAATGACCGGTGAGGTTACTCAGGTTAAGGTTCGTGTTCTGGAGGGCAGAGATAAAGGTAGAATCCTGACCAGAAATGTTATGGGTCCCGTGAAAGTAGGAGATATACTCATGCTTCGCGAGACCGCAAGAGAGGCACGCAAACTTGAGGCAAGGTGATCACGATGCCAGCAAAACACATTTGCTCTTTTTGCGGACGGGAAATAGAGCCGGGCACAGGTAAGATGTATGTCCTAAGAGACGGCACCGTTTATTATTTTTGCAGCAGCAAATGCCAGAAGAATATGATTGAACTGCGCAGAATTCCAAGAAAGGTGAGATGGACGGAAGCCTACAGAAAAGAGAAAGAGATTCGTTTGCATGTGCTGCGGAGGAAAGCCGATGAAGGAGAGAACTCTGGTTCTTCTGAAGCCTGATGCGGTGAACAGACGCTTAGTAGGCGAGATCCTAACAAGATTTGAGAGAAAAGGGCTCAAAATCGTTGCAATGAAGATGCTGTGGCTCACAAAAGAAAAAGCTGAAGAGCACTATGCTGTGCACAAAGGTAAACCTTTCTATGACTCTCTCATTAAATACATAACCTCTTCCCCCATCATAGCAATGGTTCTGGAAGGAGAGAGCGCCATAAAAGTCGTGAGAAAAATTATGGGCGTTACAGATGGTGTGGAAGCAGCGCCCGGCACGATTCGCGGCGATTTTGCACTCAGCATACAGAACAACTTAGTCCATGGGTCCGATTCCGTTGAAAGCGCAAAAAGGGAGATCCCCATATTCTTTGACGACAGCGAAATCTATGATTATCAACTATCTGACGAAAAATGGATTTAAAAATGTACACGGAAAAGGATATTGGAATCTACTCTTTTTTATCTCACAGCGAGGGTGTGGGTGGTAAATTAAGAAAAAACATAGAAGATTTTTATGTTGAGGAAGTGCCGTATACGGTAGAAAAACATGAAAATGGAAAGCATCTTTACATAAAGGTGAAACTCAGGAATTGGGAAACAAACCGGTTTGTTAAGATCCTTAGCAGACAGCTTGGTATAAGCCGTAGAAGAATAAAATTCGCCGGAACAAAGGACAAAAGAGGCATAACCATTCAATATTTTTGCATTCTCAACTATTCAGATGATATAAATATCAACTTGAAGGATGTGGATATTCTTGAAAAATTCAGAAGTAACTACGAACTTAAACTCGGAGATCTGATAGGCAACAGATTCAGAATCAAAATCAGCGATGCGATATGCGATTCCAGGGTGGAAAAAATAGAAAAGGAATTGAACGGATTCTTTCCAAATTTTTTCGGCGTACAGAGATTCGGTGCGCACAGACCTATAACGCATATCATAGGCAAATTCATTGTCAAAAAACAATTTGATGAAGCTGTGAGATACTATGTGGGGTTCCCTCCAGAGGAGGACGGCAGAAGAATATTTTTCGAATCTATGGACGCTCGCGAAGCTCTCAAGAACATCGATCCAAGGGCAGAATATGAAAGAGCCATACTGAACCATCTTGTGAAGAACCCTTCTGATTACATCGGTGCACTGCAAAAATTACCCGAAAATCTGTTGCTTATGTTCGTGCACGGCTATCAGGGATATTTATTCAACAAAATGGTGAGCGAGAGATTGCGTTATGGCGTGGAAGTCATGGAAGGCGATGTTATCCTCAAAACTGATGCGTACGGAATTCCGATACAGGAATATGTGAAAGTCAATCAGTTCAACATAGAAAAAATAAAAAAGAGGATTTCTGAAAGAAAAGCGTATATAAGCACATTACTCTTCGGTTTTCAAAGCTCTTTCAGCGGTGGAATTCAGGGGAAGATCGAAAAAGAGGTTATTGAAACGGAGGATATCTCGCATGAGGACTTCAAAATTCGTGAAATCAGAGGGCTCAGTTCCAAAGGAAGAAGAAGAGCTATACTCGCACCCATACTGGAATATTCACGAAACGGCTGTGTATTCTCTTTTATGCTTTTGAAAGGGTGCTATGCCACATCGCTTATGCGTGAGTTTATGAAAAATCCGAAACTCGATGCTTATTAATCACAAATCACGAATCGAGAAATACTCCGAATTTCAGTGAGTAACGCTTCAATATTTTCTCTAATTTAGGAGCAAACAGGGAAATAAAAACAGCATTCCCAAGCGCATGAAGTGTATCAAACGGAAATGATGTCATCTCCACAGCTATAAATGATGCGAATGTGAGCGGCCTTACAAATCCAAGCCACATCCACAGGTTCATTATTATTCCGAAAATATACCCGTAAACCACACCCGTAAGCAGAAAAACATAAAATTGTGCTCTGGGATTTCTCACGAAAGATACGCCGTAGCCAACCAACCCTGCAATGCCCCATGCAAGCATCTGCCAGGGCGTCCACGGACCCTGTCCTAAAAAGAAGTTGGATAGGAGTGCAGTTTCCGCGCCCACCATAAAACCCGCATACGGACCGAATACAAATCCGACCATCATAATAATGAATGTGCATGGCTGGACCGATGGAATGGACGCAAACGGTATCCGTGCCGCTGCTGAAAAGGCGCCCAGAACTGCTACAGTTGTTATCTCCTTCGAACTGTAATTTTTCAGCTGATACAGAACTACAAACTGCAGTAAAAACACAAGAACAAGAATAAAAGAAATAATCCCCGCAAAATCATACATAAATGATGGATATACTATAGTTCCGACAATCAGAAACAGTATTGCAAAGAGAGCAATAGATCTAAGCAATATCATTTTCACATAACTCCGCACCGCAACATTTCTATCCGAATCTCTTCCGGATTTCATTGTGACCTCCTTTCTTTTCCGTTTAATGTGCTTTTATCATACGCTCCTGACAATTCAATATCGTTATCCGTAAGAATTAGTGAATCTACACCTTCGTCAGCCAGCGACTGCGCCACACGATTTAACTGGGTAGAGAAAACAAACGAACCGCACATGATATCTCTGGCATTTGAATCCGCAATCACGGTGCCATGCGACAAGACCAGTATTCTGGGCGCGATTTTGGCAATGGTTTCAACATCGTGACTTATTATGACTATGCTTTTATTTTTCGCGTATCTTTTTAAAAATTCGATGAGCGTGGCTTTGTGTTTGTATGAAAGACCAAGCGTAGGCTCGTCAAGTATCAGAATATCGGGTTCAGAAACGGCCACGGATGCTATTGCGGTGAGCATTTTCTCGCCGCCCGAAAGATCGCGAGGATTTCTTTTCGTCAGATGTTCAATATTCAAAGACTGCAAAATTTTAGAGTGATCCTTTTTCACGCCTGCTAGTCTTAAACTCAATTTCAGCTCGTCTTCAACACTATCCTGTGAGAAATGAATATCTGGATTGCTGAAAACCATACCCACACGAATATCCTTGCGACGAAGCACCTTGCCTTTCTGCGGGTGGTATAAACCGGCGATGAGTTTGGCAAGTGTGGTTTTTCCTGCACCGTTGTGACCCAGTATACCGATTATCTCGCCTCGTTTAAGGCCCAAATTCACATTTTTTAATATCCATTTTTGTGTGTATTTGAACCATGCATCCTGCAATTTAAAAAGCTCTGCACCTGTGCGAAAAGCGGGTTCTCTTATTTTTGAATTCAAAAGCAGGTTTTTGAGATACTTCCTCGCTTCTTTGACCGTAAGTGGAGGAGGTCTTATACCACCTTTTAAAGCAATTCCCATCACGGGCGGATAACCCACGCCCAGTGCATTCATATCTGTTTTGGAAAAAACCATCCTCGGTTCGCCATCAGCCACAATTGTTCCCTTATCAAACACTATCACCCTGTCAACCATATGAAGAGTTCTGTCAAGTCTATGCTCTGCCAGAATGACCGTCATACCAAGTTCCTCGTTCAGATGTTTAAGTATGTTGAGTATGTCCTCAGCACTTTTTGGATCAAGCTGGCTGATCGGTTCGTCAAGCACGAGTATTTTGGGACGATGCACAAGCGATGCCGCAATAACCACCTTCTGTATCTCGCCGCCGGATAGCTCAGATATTTTCCTGTGTCTCAGATTGTTTATACCACAAAGTTCAAGCGCCTCTTCTATTCTAACCGAGATAATATCTTCGCTGTATCCTGCATTCTCCAAGGGAAACGCTATCTCTCTTTCCACCGTAGTCATAAGAACCTGATTCTGCGGGGTCTGAATGACGGTGCCCACAATCGAAGCTAATTCGCTAGGGCTTTTATCTCGAGTGGAAATACCATTCACAGTCACATCGCCCTTAAAAATGCCATGGTAAAAATGAGGAATGAGCGCGTTAATGCACCTGAGAAAAGTCGTTTTTCCACTTCCAGAATCGCCAACAACCAGCAAAAATTCACTCTGCTCTATTTTGAGAGAGATATTCCTCAAAGCGAAATCATCATTCAGAGAGTATTTAAAATACACATTTGAGAATCGGATCATTCAACACACCTCCTTGAAATAGCGGCAATAGAAGTGAGCATAACCGAAAATATTTCAAGCATCTGTAAACGGAAAAAGTATGCAAGCGTAAAATAAGCGGGTACCAGAGAAACAAGAATCAGAACAATTATCTTTTCATAGAGCTGAAGTTTTATTTTTTTCCAAGGATTTCTTTTGCGTGAAGGATAGCCTCGCAGTTCAAGCGTTTGCGCCAGATCCATACCACGCTCCAGCGCGGTCTCTGCAAGTGAGATCAATAAAGGCATTCTGGCTTTGATTCTATCACGCATTGATTTTTTTTCGCAGTTCATCCCTCTGACATAAAACACCTCCGTAATCTCCTTTGCATCTTTCGTGAGAACCGGAAACACAGATAGAGAAATCACAGCAGTTACAAGCGCTTTATCCGGAATACGCAATCGTTCAAGCACGGTTATCAGGTCTTCAATGCGAACTGTTGAACTGAACACACCGAATGCAGACACTATTGCAAGAAACTTGAATACCATCATCAGGGAAAAAAGCAAAGATTCGCTGGATATCGTTATAAAATAGTATTTGAACAGAACATTATTACCCCAGCCTCCACTCAAAAGCAGGTTGAAGCAAAGAATCAGCGATGCAGTAATTGTAGAATATTTCATATAAATCTTCCATTCGTCGCCGTGAACAAATAAAGCCACAACGAGTGTCGCAGCGAATAGAGTCAAAACGGAAATTAAAGATAAAACCGCAAGAGATAGAAAAACCACAACACAGAGCCATACGAAAATAACAAATGGATTTGGAACACGCATTATTCCACCCCCACAAACAGTTCGAAGGATGTTATGTTCCCCGATAAAAGCACAGAAACGCAGTTTTTTATATATGAGTCATCGCCATCTATCAGCATTACCACATTCTGACACGCATAAGTGCCGTTTGGGTTATATGGCGACTGTGCAGCCTCTGCAAACGCGCCTTTTAAAAAGGTACCATTTGCATTCACAACTGTGCCATTCTCTATATGATAGGCCCAGTGAAGATCTCTCCACATTGAGTTCAGAGCTGTTCCGAAAGATGTAGTTCCAACAGAGATAATATTGCAGTATTTCAACTCCTCCGATGTGAGTGCGGAAGAATTTTTCAATGTTACTTTCGCACCAGAATTTGCAAGGTAATTTTTCAATTCAAGTGCGGAATCATAAAGGGATTGATTATAAATGATTATGGTTGGGTAAACCGTTCCACTATATCCGTTGGTGAACATAGACGGGAAATCTGCAAGCTCTGCGTTGAGCATATCAAATGAGGTCCAGTGATGATAATCCCATCTGACCACATCGCCTCCATTAAGTATATACGATGCTGCACCCACATTGGCAAGAATCCCGTTCACATAATAAAACCAGTCCATTTTTTTCTGTGAATCAGAGTATATTCCGTTAATGCCGTTCACAAACGCGCCACCATATGATGTTGATACATTCGCCACAGCTTTGAGCGCGTCAAGAACACTTTGACCGGATTTTACCTCCTTTTTCAAAAGTGTTTCTTCCCCGTAATAAAGTGATACAATTATAATCGCATTATTTTTGTTTTGCGGAGAAGATGGCGATTGAAAATAAAAACCGCTGTAAACAAGTGCTCCAATAACCACGCATATAACGGGTATCGCAATCATTTCAAATTTAGATGGCTTTTCCACATTCAGAGCCATGAATTAAACATTTTTTAAATTTACTCAAAGATTGTTTAGCATTTTCAGAACGATCCACCATTCACACATTCACAGAGTGTCTAAAACTAAAATATATACCGCCCAACAGACACGCATTCCCCAAAAGATTTAATAGTGACATCATCAATACAACTTTGTGCAGAATGAGAATTTTCTTAAAGCGATGTTTCGAAAATACTATCAGACGGAGGACATAATTCTTCCCCCCAGATTCAACAGAAGAGAGTACGGATTTATGTTTTTTGACAAAAATTTCATGCTCAGACACCTTGGGTTCAGAACAAAACAAAGTCTTAAAAAGTTTCTTATAGAACAAGTCCCAAAACATGCCTATTATTCCACCGCGTACTATTCAAATCCTTCCGCCAGAAGCATGGAGGATAAAGGATGGCTTGGTGCAGATCTTATTTTCGACCTCGATGCAGACCACATCCCGGAAACGGGGGGGCTTGAATACCACGAAATGCTCAAGGTCGTGAAAAAAGAGGCAGAGAAACTGATTTTCTCATTCCTGTTAGATGACTTCGGTTTTTCGGAAAAGGACCTGTTTATAACATTCTCTGGCGGAAGGGGTTATCATATATATGTTCGAAATCCCGCGGTTTTTGACCTCAAAAGCGACCAGCGAAGGGAAATTGTCACTTACATAACAGGAGAAGGCGCCGATCTTGAAAAATTCTTGATTGAAAAATGGGATAAACCCAAAAAAGCTAAAAAATTTCGCAAGATTTATGAACTCTACCCCTCCGATTACGGAGGATGGTTTGGAAAAGTTAGAAAAGGTATAGATATCGAATCAAAAAAATTACTGGATATTTATATGGAATATGGTGAGCTTGCCTTATATAAAGAGATATTTTCGGTGCTTAAAGACAAAAAGTTGGCAAAGAAGCTTGTCAAAGCGCTTTTAAAGAAGAACAAGAATGGAACTACAAAAATTGAAACTATAGCACTTGATAATCGGTCACATAAACTCCAAGATTTTTCAAATGATATCGAAAGGGATATTTTCCTTCAATATATAAAAGAAAAAATAAGAATAAGAGGAGAAGCAGATGAACCAGTAACAACAGATATACATAGGCTTATAAGATTAGTTGGCTCATTACATGGTAAGACTGGTTTTATTGTTAAGCCTTTAACTTTAAATGAGTTTAAAGATTTTAATC
>WAOZ01000191.1 GCA_015520975.1 DHVE2 group archaeon
CTATATATGGACTGCTTATCGCTATACTTCTTCTTCAGGGTCTTAACAATAAATCTATAATCGATACACCTCTTGGGCTTGGTGTTGGCATAGCTGCAGTTGGTGTGGGACTTGGAATCGGTTTGAGCGGTATAACCGCCATTGGTCAGGGTATAGCCGCATCCAGCGGCTCAGCGGCTACTGCTCAAAAGAGTGGTACATTCAGCAAAAGTATGATATTTGCAGTGCTACCTGAAACTCAATCGATTTATGCACTTCTTGCCGGAATCATAGTAATAAATGCTCTTGCGATTCTTGGCGGTACTCCTAAATATTCGCCTTATCAACTCGTATTGGTTGGAATTGGTGTTCTGGGAATAGGCTACTCGGTTGGACTTGCGGGAATAAGTGGAATTGGTCAGGGTATAACTGCAGGTGCAAGTGCGGCAGCATATGTCAAGAGATCAGATATATGGGGTAAAACAATGATTCTTTCAGTGATGAGCGAAACATATGCTATATTCGGTCTGCTTATGGCAATACTTATAATGATGGCGCTGGGAGTCATCTAAAGGTGATGCTGCATGGACACAATTGAAGAGATAATCCAGAAAATATGGGAAGACGCAGAGTGGAAGATCAAAGAATACGAGCAGGAAGCCGAAAAAAAGATAAAGATCATAAAAGAAAGGGAATTTAGCAAGTGGGAACGGGAGAAAGCTAAACTGATATCCGACGGTAAGAGAGAGGCGGAGAGCATCAAAAGTATGTACATCTCCCGCGCAAATTTGGATGGTAGGAGAATGGTGATGGAAGCAAGAGAGGAGATTATAAATCGCGCGGTTCAAATGCTTAAAGATTCTGCCGCTTTGGAAACGGGTGAGGCATATCAAAAATATATAGAGACTGCACTGATTAATGCGAAAAATGTTTTCGGAGATAAGTTTATAATTATGTGTCGCCCGGAAGATGCAGAAATGGTTAAAAGGATTGCTAGGGAGACCGCGCCAGATGCAAAGATTTCTGAGGCACCTATTCCTTACGGTGGTGTGGTTATATCCACCATGGACGGCAGCAAAAAAATGGACTACTCAGTGGAGGCACATATATCGCGCAGGATGAACGAAATAAGAAGAAGACTTGCTGAATTGTTGTTTGAGGGAGAGTATGATTGATATAAACACTATTATAGTGATCACGCTATTAGCGTCGTTCCTTGCCATCCTCATCGCAATAGTAGTATTTATGGGCTATCTTAGGAAGATACTGAGCATAGCATCGTATATGTCGCCAAATGCGACTTTATTTGCTCTCGGTAACAAATATGTTGAAAAGGAATATTTGATAAAACTTCTGGACATGACCTCTGTGAATGAGGTTATAAGTGAAATCAAAAAAGAGGGCTATGCAATTGATGATGAGTCTCACGCGGATCTTATAATTGATAAAACGACATTTGAAATGGTTTCAAACGCAGTTGAACTGATGCCTGAAGGCGCAAGACAATTTGGAGAAGCATATCTTCTCAAATACGATGCGGCAATTGTTAAACGAATACTCCGTGCGAAGTATTATGGAGTTCCCAAAAGCAAAATCTATGATGAGGTCCATGAAGGTAAGATCATAACGAAAATGATAATAGATCATATGGTTGAAGCGTCATCTGTGGAAGATGCGATTTCCGCGCTTGACGCCACACCTTTCAGCGAAGTGATAAAAGTATGGGGTGAGAGGAACAGTCTGTTGGATGTTGAACTTGCTCTGGATAGAATAGCGATAAAAAATATAGAATCAACAAAAGATAATGTAGAGGAATTCAGCAGAGAACCCGTTGAGATTTTCTATCACACACTTGTGGATATTTACAATCTGAAAGCCGTTGTGAGGGCCAAAACTGCAGATATGGATGTGGGGCCTTATCTGATAGAAGGTGGTTACGAAATAGATGCTTGGAAACTCAAATCTATGAGCGAAGCCAGAACTCTGGATGAAGCTCTTTCTTCGCTTGAAGGCACATCGTATGCGTTTTTACGAGAAATTTCGGACCCATTCACGATAGAACTTGAACTGGACAGGTATTTGCTCAGACGAGCGATGGACATCGGGCTGACATACGCGACCTCTGCGGGGCCGATGCTTATGTACCTTGTTTCCAAAGAATATGAGGCGAGAAATCTGAAAACGATAATAAAGGGTATGAGTTCCAAGATACCGCGGGATAACATCCGTGAATTGCTGGTGGGTGATGTGCCGTGAGAATAGTAGTTGTTGGTCAGTCCGAGACGGTTATAGGTTTTCAGCTTGCTGGAATCAAAGATGTTTACGAAGTTAATGATGAATGGGAAGCCGAAAATGTGCTTAGAGAGATAAAGGATATGCCCGATGTGGCAATAGTGATTCTACCCCGAGGTATAGCAAATAAGATTCGGAAATTTCTGAATGATTGGAAGATGGAGAAGGGTATATATCCTGTGATTCTAGAAATTCCAGATGTGCAGGAAGAGGAGAAATATGAAGATCCTATGAGGAGTTTAATAAGAAGAGCGATAGGTGTAGATATCTACAATAAGAGGTGAAGAAAAATGGGAAAAATAATCAGAGTGGCAGGACCGGTCGTTGTTGCCGAAGGTATGAAAGGCAGTGAGATGTATGAAGTGGTCCGTGTAGGCGAGGAAGGATTGATAGGCGAGATTATAGGTCTTCTTGGAGACCGCGCGACCATTCAGGTATATGAGGAAACTTCTGGTATCAAGCCAGGAGAGAAGGTTGAGCGCACTGGCGCACCTTTATCCGTTATGCTCGGTCCTGGAATCATAGGTCAGATTTACGACGGCATTCAGCGACCCTTGCCTGCAATAAAAGCCCAGATGGGCGATTTTGTTAAAAGAGGCGCTAATGTTCCGCCCCTTGATCTCAACAAAAAATGGCACTTTGTGCCTGTGGTGAAAGTTGGCGATAAGGTAGAGTCGGGGGATATACTTGCTACAGTGAAAGAAACGCCGCTGGTAGAGCACAGAATACTTGTTCCGCCGGGGATAAAAGGTGAAGTTGAAATGATCGTTGAGGAAGGAGATTATACTGTTCAAGATATAATCGCCAAAGTTGACGGTAAAGATGTATTGATGCATCAAAAATGGCCTGTGAGATCACAGAGACCTTTCAGACAGAAGCTTGATCCTACAGAGCTTCTTGTGACCGGCCAGCGCGTGCTTGATACATTTTTCCCTATAGCTAAAGGCGGTGCGGCAGCCATTCCTGGCGGTTTCGGAACAGGCAAAACGGTTACCCAGCATCAGCTTGCAAAATGGAGCGATGCGGATATCATAGTTTATGTTGGGTGCGGTGAGCGCGGTAATGAGATGACCGAAGTGCTGGAAGATTTTCCGAAACTTAAAGATCCCCGCACGGGAGAGCCTTTAATGAACCGAACGGTGCTTATTGCGAACACCTCCAATATGCCCGTGGCAGCTCGAGAGGCGAGTATTTACACTGGGATAACCATAGCTGAATATTTCAGGGATATGGGTTATCATGTGGCTTTGATGGCAGATTCTACGAGCCGATGGGCCGAGGCACTGAGAGAGATATCCGGCAGACTTGAAGAGATGCCGGGTGAAGAAGGCTACCCCGCATATCTTGCATCACGTCTTGCGGAGTTCTATGAGCGTGCAGGATATGTGGAGATTCTCGGTAAAAAAAATCGCAAAGCATCAGTAACCGTCGTCGGTGCGGTTTCACCGCCCGGCGGTGATTTCAGCGAACCAGTAACTCAGAACACATTAAGAATTGTAAAAGTTTTCTGGGCTCTTGATGCAGAGCTCGCTCATAAGCGTCATTTTCCGTCAATTAACTGGCTCAGATCGTACTCTCTGTATCTGAATTCTGTGCGGCACTGGTGGGAGACAAATGTTGCTAAGGACTGGTATGATTTGCGAAGAGAGGCTATGGGTATCTTGCAAAGAGAGGCCGAATTGCAGGAAATAGTTCAGCTCGTGGGTCCCGATGCTCTGCCGGCAAAAGAGCAGGCGCTTTTGGAAACAGCGAGATCCTTGAGAGAGGATTTCTTGCAGCAGAATGCGTTCCATGATGTGGATACTTACTGTCCGGCGGATAAACAATACAACATGCTCAGGCTGATTCTCAAGTTCCATCATCTCATAACAGATGCCGTTGAGAAGGGAGTGAGCATAGAAAAAATAAGAAAGCTGAAGATAAAAGAAGAACTCGCATATATGGGCAGGATACCGAACGAGACATACAAAGAGGAGTTTTCAAGAATAGAGAGAGATATGGAAACAGAGATAGAATCTCTTATAAAAGAGGTGAGCTAAATGGAGGTTGAATATCGCACCATTAGAGAGATAAAAGGCCCGTTGCTCATCGTTGAAAATACCCGTGATGTGGCTTACGGTGAAGTGGTAAAAATCCGTGGTCCTGATGGTAAAGAGCGTTTGGGTCAGGTGCTTGAAGCGCGTGAAAATATGGCTGTGGTTCAGGTTTTTGAAGGTACAAGGGGTCTGGATGTTAAAAACACAACAGTGAAATTCTTGGGAGAGACGCTTAAAATAGGCGTATCTGCGGAAATGCTTGGACGCGTTTTTGACGGTACCGGAAGACCCATAGATGGAGGCCCGGAGGTAATTCCTGAGGAGATGAGGGATATAAATGGCTATCCAATAAACCCTGCTGCACGTGCATATCCTCGAGAGTTTATTCAGACCGGTATTTCAACCATAGACGGTATGAACACGCTGGTTCGAGGACAGAAACTTCCTATATTCAGCGGTGCAGGTTTGCCGCATAATGAAATTGCTGCACAAATTGCCCGTCAGGCCAAAGTTCGTGGCCAGGGCGAGAAATTCGCGGTAGTTTTCGTTGCTATGGGTATAACCGCGGAGGAAGCAAACTTTTTCAGGCACGAATTTGAGCGTACTGGCGCACTTGAGAGAACGGTTCTGTTTTTAAATCTTGCAAATGACCCGGCTATAGAGAGAATAGTCATTCCCCGAATGGGTCTGACCGTTGCGGAATACCTTGCGTTTGAGAAGGATATGCATGTCCTTGTTATACTGACAGATATGACAAATTACTGCGAAGCCCTTAGAGAAATTTCTGCGGCAAGAGAAGAGGTTCCGGGTAGAAGGGGCTACCCGGGATATATGTACACGGATCTTGCGACGATTTACGAGCGTGCTGGAAGAATTATTGGTAAGGAAGGCAGCATTACTCAGATACCCATTCTCACCATGCCAGATGATGATATGACACACCCGATACCGGATCTTACCGGTTATATAACAGAAGGACAGATAGTGCTCAGCAGAGATCTTCACAGGCGCGGCATTTATCCTCCTATCAACCCGTTGCCATCTCTATCAAGACTTATGAAAGAAGGAATAGGAGAGGGCAGAACAAGAGAAGACCATGCAGGTGTGGCAAATCAGCTTTATGCAGCTTATGCGGAAGGTTTGCGACTGAGAGACTTGGTCGCGGTGGTTGGAGAAGAGGCGCTCAGTGAAGAGGACAGGATACTTCTGAAATTTGCTGATGCTTTTGAGGATAAATTCATCACGCAGGGCCACGATGAGGACAGAAGTATAGAAGAAACACTTACCATAGCGTGGAATCTACTTGCGTTGTTGCCAAGGGGATATCTCAAAAAAATAGACAAAAAATACATCGAGAAATATTTGCCCAAAACACCCACATAATTTTTTAATTTTCGATCATTCAAATATTCTGTTTATGAACCAGTTAACATCGAATTTCATGAGATCATCGTAGTTCTGTCCTGTACCCAGAAAAATTATTGGTTTTCCGATTTCATATGCGATGCTTATTGCTGCACCGCCTTTTGCATCTGCATCAATTTTGGTTAATATCACTGCATCAACACCAACCTCTTTATCGAATGTCCTTGCCTGCTCGATTGCATCGTTTCCTGCAAGGGCATCACCGACAAATATTGTCAGATGCGGTTTCGCAACACGTTTTATCTTTTTCATTTCATCCATAAGATTTCTGTTCGTTTGCATTCTGCCTGCGGTATCCACCAAGACAAAATCCTTGTGATGCGCTTTGGCATGTTCGATCGCGTCGTATGCCACAGCCGCGGGATCTCCACCTGCCTGATGCTTCACTATTTTCACACCCAAATTTTTCGCATGTATGCTTAGTTGCTCAATTGCCCCGGCTCTGAAAGTATCCGACGCTGCAAGAACAACGGAATAACCCTTATCTTTAAGGTATTTTGCAAGTTTGGCTATAACGGTGGTCTTTCCTGTGCCA
>WAOZ01000192.1 GCA_015520975.1 DHVE2 group archaeon
AAAAGGTTGTGGACAACATTAGCCACGCGCCATAATCACAAAACGTCTGTGATACCAACACTTCACTGACAAGTCCCACAAGGGATTGTTATTTATTTTTTAATTTGCTTTTGTGTTTTGTGTTAACCTGTTTCTTGTATTTCACGATTTCCCTGTTCAATTCCTCAGAGAATTTTTTCGTAATGATATAATTTGATAGCAAAAACAACGGTGTTAAGACGGATATACCTATGCCCCCTTCCGTTATATAATCCCACTGCATCTGATTCGGCAGTCTCTCTATGACCATTAGACTGACCCCGGGCTCTACAATTATCATCACATTTCCGCGCGTGGACAGGTGGAACATTATGACCGCATTTCCACTTCCAGTTTCATTTATTATTGTTTTGTAAGGGCCATCGTACCAGAAAGAATATTTGATAATCACACTCCATTT
This sequence comes from DHVE2 group archaeon, assembly GCA_015520975.1. Taxonomy (GTDB): domain Archaea; phylum Thermoplasmatota; class Thermoplasmata; order Thermoplasmatales; family Aciduliprofundaceae; genus S143-98. Next base: position 440 of record WAOZ01000192.1, read on the forward strand.
ACCCTCTGTTTGTATCACAAGTCTGTGGTCCCCTGAATGCATATAAAAAATATCCTTTCCTGAAAACGGTTTAATAAAGATATTCTCATCGCTGGGTGAGGAAAAACCGTAGAAGAAAAACATACCCGCAATCATTAGCGCGGCAAACAATATCACCGGGATTTTATAAATCATAGGTCACACCTCCTGTAAATTATATACGAAGCGACTAAGAATACAGTACCTGCAATTGTTGATGGCACATATCCACTCCACACAGGAGCATTCGGCGGAAAGTTTATACTGCTATTCGAAACGATTATATCCACTATGAAAAGAATAACCACGCCGATTATCACACCTATGTTTTTACGCATCATAACTGCAAAAAACACCAGCAGATTGTATGTGTAAAATACCATAAGGAACAGAGATGCAAGCATCAGCATAAAGCCACTTACGGAAAAATATCCGTAAATAATAATTGAAAATGAGACATAAAACGCTGAAAACACCATATATATAAACAGGTATCCACCTGTGTACTTTGAGAGAAATATTTCTGTACGTGTGAACGGTAATGTGTGCTCAAATAGATGCTGCGAACTCTCAAACGGAAAAGTGAAGAGTGTCATAACCACATACATCTCAAACAGAAAACTGACCAGTGCCATATCTTCGTAAGGAGTTTCTGCGCATAGAAAACCACATGCTGTATCTGTGTGAAAAGAGTAGAGATTTACCAGATACATAAAGCCCATAAACACAGCCCATATATACGAATTCGCAAAATTATTCAGATACCATTTCAGCAACTTCCTCAAAGACATCACCCAGTGTTTTTCTCATCACATTTATATCTTTCACATCTTCCCGCACATATTCATTTAAAGACTCTGTTATGATTTCCGTGCCATCTTTCATTCTTATCCTGTATTTCTTTTCTTTTAAAATCTCCGCAATATCTTTATCCATTATAATTTTTCCATTAATAATGAACACAACCCTCGACGCTATTTTCTCCACATTCTCAAGTATGTGCGTGCTCAGCAGTATCGCAGAATCATGCGATTTCTTATTCAGCATTTTAAGCACTCTGGCACGCCAGATAGGATCCAGATTCGCCGTGGGCTCATCCAATATTATAAGATCTGTATTCGCAGTCATAACCAAACTCAATGCCAGTTTCTGAAGCATACCGGCAGATAATGCGCCTATCTTACGTTCCCAGGCGTACATGTTCAATTCTGATAAATAATTATAAATCTCCTCCTTAGGTATCTTTTTCACCTCAGCCACAAAATTCACCAAATCTCTAACCTTTATGTTCCGCGGAAAATTGGGTTTCTCCGGTAAGTACGCTATTCTGTTTCTGTATCCTGGCTTCTCACCCAATACTCTAATTGAGCCGGATGTGGGGCGAACCAATCCCAGCACTATCTTTATGAATGTGGTTTTACCCGCGCCGTTGGGTCCTATCAGCGCTGTAATTCGTGAATTTATATTTAAAGTAATATCGTCTAAAGCCACCACGCGACCGTAAATCGTGCGGTAAACTTTCTTTAGCTCCTTCGCTTCAATATAACCCATCCTGCCACACCTGCGCACAGTATTACCGCCGGTATGATTATGATGCTCCAGTCAAATCCGTTGTTCAGATTAAATATATTCGTATCTCTCAGCACAACACCAATCGGAGCCACGAACCCAAGTTTCTTTATCACAACATCGTCTATCCAGGTTCCAACTATCAAGAGGCCGCTCTTACCATCATAGATCATCCCCAGTTCCGTGAGATCATTAAACATGCTGGTCCAGCCACCGAACGCACCTTCAAGATTTGAGATATATATGGCTAGATCCTTTTTCAGTTCATTCGCATATTCAAGCGATGTGGAATTGTATGTAGCCCCGGTCATAACGAAATTATCGTCGAATTTTCTTTTTTTGTAAGACACATCTACAGGATAATTATATTCTATAGTGATTCCACGCGGAGTTATATTCGTTATGTTTGAGAGATAGAACGGCTGTGCACCCGGAAAGTTCTGTATATTCACACCATCTGTCATCGTGACATTCCATATTACATCATCCTGCAGAATCATCCACATATGCACGATTCCCGGCTCATCCGCTAACGCCCTCTTTGCGACATTTATCTTTACATACTTTATCTCATCATAGTACATTTTATCCAGTTCCTGTGGCAATCCACCCCACGGCTCATTATTACCTGTATCCAGAAGATGAATATGGATGCGTATCTTGAATGTGGCTATATTCCCTTCCAATTTCACTATTCTCCACACCATATAACTTCCATTTACATCGGATCTGTTGTCCATTCCAAGATAATAATTGGTGTTGTTCCACCTGATTACAAAATCTCCCGCTACGGTGTAATTTGCATATGCACCAACTTTAATCCAGAACGGTATCTCATCTGCCCTAGTTCGCACAGGTACGTACGCACCCGCACACACCGACGATGCCAAAAATAAAAATATTAAAAGTATAGAGACAATGCTTTTCTTCATCCAACATCACCCGGTTTATGTTATCGAGCCTGATGGTGTATCACTGACACTAGATATATAATCCTTTTCATTCAAAGGATCCCAACCACCATTAAAGGACACTCCCCATACCCAAACACGTGTAGCGCCAAAAACCAATTTCCCAGAAGAATCATATCTTTCTATACCCTTAACTTTCAATCCAATATCACCGCCATATATTTTTTCATCTTCATTTACTCCGTAGAATTCAATTACACCTGTTTTATAGTGCTCTGATAGAATTCCATTTGAAAGATAGGCTTCTCCCATACCTTCGTGAGCAATACCACTAGGACCAGGTACGCTCCCCAGAATGCCACCAGTGGTAGATACCCCAGTTATCTTCCCGACATAGATGCCATCAGTAGCGTTTCTGGTCTCGCTCACTGTGGTTGCCATGGCTATACCCCGGTATCAGCACTGCCAACAATACGAGTCCTATAATATATATTATTGCTTTTCCCCTTTTACGCATTTATATCTCCAAAAGAGCAAATATATTTCAAGTATATAAATCTTATCCTAATGGCTTGTAAAAATGCGTCCAATAACATTTCATATCACTTTCTACAAAGTTTATAATTTTACATCAGCCTAAAATTTAATTTTCACAAACATTAATGGCAAAAATGCCGTAAGAATTAAATCCACTGAACAGATATATGTGTATGCGCATTCTTCTGGCTCAGACAAAACCTTCGTATGATGCGGAAAAAAATATAGAAAAACTCAAGAAAATTGTGAAAAACAAAAAAGCGGATCTGTACATTTTTCCAGAGCTGTATCTCACGGGGTATCTCATTCGCGATAAAATTATGGAAAAAGCCATGCCGAGGAATGCAAAAATTTTCCAAGAGATTGAGAGAATTGCAGATGATAAAATCGTGGTCTTCGGCTTTCCGGAGTACGATAACGGTGTTCTCTACAACTCCGCTGCGGTTATATTTGATGGCAGTACCCATATTGCAAGAAAAATATATCTTCCGAATTTTGGGCCATTCGAGGAATTGCTGTACTTCAAACCGGGAAATGATATATCCGTATTCAAAACACCTTACGGAAAAATAGGTGTGCAGATATGCTATGACATATTTTTCCCGGAAATTGCGAAAATACAGGCTTTAAAAGGTGCGGAGCTCATCATAAATATATCGGCGAGCCCCATTACCTCACGAGCTATGTTTGAAACTCTAATTCCGGCTCGCGCAATCGAAAATACCGTATTTTTTGCCTATGTAAACTGGGCAGGTATGATGCGCACGATGGAATTCTGGGGAGGGTCTCGGGTTGTATCTCCGAGAGGCAGAACTCTCGCAAAACTACCATATTTTGAAGAGCACACAGAAATCGTTGAAATTGATATGCGGGAGATTAAAATCGCCAGAAATTTGAGGCCCACACTCAGGGATACCAGAAAGGAGTTTTTCAATCTTTAAAAAGCAAGTGCATCTTTGAATACAGTTCGTCCCTGGGCATGGGATGTCGGGCACCCATATATCTCACAGTGTGCGCAGCAGCTGTTATTCCGAGACGCAGACATGTTTCTATGTCCTCTCCCTCCAGATATCCCAGTAAAAATCCTGATACAAAGGAATCACCTGCACCGGTGGTATCTACAACATCTAAAACACCGCGCTTTATAACAATATTGCGATATCTGGCACCGCCACCATTGAGCATAACCACGGCATTTTCCGGTTTACCCTGTCGAATCCATTCGTCCTCATTTAGAAAAACAATATCCGCGCGAGCATTGTAGGTTCCATCCACAGATACGCCTATTCCCTGATTCCGACAAAACTCCACCAAATCCGGATGATCAGCGGATATGTGCACAAAATCAAAATTTCCAACATATTCAAAATCAATCTCTCTTTTTAAATTGGCGCCGGGATATTTTATCATTCGCTTATCTTCACCTGCAGATATGACAACGGCATACCCTGTTTTCATACCACTGATTATTTTCACTCCACGCGTATCTATGCCATACCGAGCCATCCTGCGCAGATGCTGTTTTCCATATTCATCATCGCCCACAGCCCCCAGAAAACCAACATCGAAGCCCAGAATAGCAAGATACTCTGCAACATTGCTCGCGGCGCCTCCAAGGCCCACATAGAAGTCCTTTGCAACGAATTTTTCGTGTTTTGCGGGAAATCTCGAAACTCTGAATATGAAATCAACGCTGAGATTGCCCACGCACAGAACTCTTTTCATAACGAATTAAATGCGCATCAGAATAATAAAATTTTCCTGAGTGTATGCGTGCGATGCAACTACATTTAAGTATGCAAACATAATTAAAGAAGATATGATCAAATCACGAAAAATCCTGATATGTGTGAGTTTTTTCATACCCGTTGTTTTAATTGTGTTTCTCGCCATAGCAATTTCATTCAATCCATGGTTTTCATTTACAAAAAATGCGCTGAGTGATTTGGGAAGTTCAAAGGCACAATATCCTTTCATATTTAACTCCATGCTGATACTCATAGCCGCCATGGGAGTTATGTTCTCTGCATCCTTCTATGCATGGGCAAAAACCAGCTGCGAAAAAATATCTGCGTGTATAGTATGCGGAGCCATGATATCACTGGCATTCGTGGGCATATTCCCCGAGGAAACTGCGTTTCATTTCCCTGCCGCTTTTTCATTTTATATTCTTTCAGGCGTCGGAGCGCTGGTCTACGCATCGGGTGTATGGAGAGAAAATAAAATCCTTGCAATTTTCGCGTTCACCGTATTGCCCGCAACGATTCTCGCATTTTTGCTATCTCCATTCAGAGGTATAGCCATCCCGGAGCTCATAGGTGCTTCGTTCATAATAGGATGGATTCTGGCAATCGCGGTATTTATCTTGAATACGGATCGGATATTCTAACGGTATCCTCCGCATGCGGTGTGGAATACTCGTAGAGCATCATATTCTCGCTGGCGATTATTCTGTGTTTCATCCCCGGCTCAATGCGCACCACATCGCCCTTCTTAACGGCTATTTTCCTACCATCTATTTCAATAAAGCCCGTTCCAAACTTGATGTGCATAGTCTCATCTTTGCGGGGATGATAATGCAGCGAAGTCTCATAGCCCTTTTTCAGATACAGCTCTTTCACCATGTATTTTTCCGTGAGAACCACCATTTTCTCATAGCCCCACGGTTTGTCCTCTTTATTCCTGTACTCTTCCCTCACCCTTTCAAGGTCTTTCATACTGTCCACACTCTGCCAGAACACATTATCCTCTCTGAAAATGTACGCTCTGCGCATCTCCGCTATGAGAGGGAATACCGTTCTCTCTACCGCCTTATCGGAGTACTCCCTATTGAAATACTCATACGCCTCTCTTTTTATGTAATACACACCTGCATTTATGTAGTAATCCAGAAGCGGTTTTTCACGGAACGAAAGAATCAGGTTGTCCTTGAAATCTATTATTCCGTAAGGAGAACGCATCCGCGTTATGGCTATCGTGAGAAGCGCGTCTCTGTTAAGCTGAGCAAATCGTATCATTTCGCGTATGTTGAAATCCGCAACAACATCCCCGTTTCTGACCACCGCATCCTCATCCAATTCATTGAAACAGTTTTTCAGCGCGAACAATGTTCCCTGCGGTTTGTCCTCCACGAGATAGTTTATTTTAACCCCGTTCCATACATCGCCGTATCTGTCTCTGATTTTCCCCCACAGATATCCCACCAGAAGATAAACCTCATCTATACCCGCGTATTTCAGGTCAAGTATCTGTTTATCAAGAATAGTGTAATTTTCCTTTATTTCCACCAGCGGCTTCGGCACCTCATCCGTTATGGGTTTGAGGCGCTTGCCGTATCCTCCTGCAAGTATCACTCCAACGACCATTTTCATCTCCTCATATAACCGGCCACAGTGCTTGCGGTATATTTTACCAGATTTTTAACACTGTTGAACTGCGATGTTTCGGCATGGCGATACAGCATGCACTCTCTTTTGCAGGAATACATTTTTTTCCTTGCTTTTTTCGCTTCCTCGGAGAGAAGTATCGTTTCAAGGTCGCTCTCAAGAAGATTTCCGACCTTCCATCCAATAACGCTGCAGGGATACACAATATCCCCGTTCGCCTCAATCATAACAGAGAAGGATTTGCAGGTGTAATGGTTTATCAAACTGTCTATGAACGCTTCGCTGGTAACTATCGTGCTACCAAACTCTTTTTTGAGTTTTTTCAGTTCTTCGTACATAACTTTTCTATCGGGGGAAAGGTTGGGCGCGCCGGGTAAATGCACAGCGGGCATTATCAGAATTCGTGCTCCTGCTTTATGCGCTTTTTCCACCTTCCAGCGCATGGCATCAACATCGTTCTTAGTGACCACTGTTTGCACGGTTATTTTAATTTTATCAGTGTATTTGGGAAGCTCGTCAAAAAGGTGAAGGTTATCGTGCCCCTCATCTATGGATATGTGAAGAAAATCAAGATATTTAGCGAATTTTTCGAGTGGCAGTTTATGCAGCAGCGCACCGTTGGTGGTCATAAACAGATAGAAGGAACGATCATGGGCATATTTAATTATATCCAGAATATCTTTTCTCAGAGTAGGCTCGCCACCTTCAAGGCTCAGCACCGTCACCGTGCTCTCCGCCAGCCTGTCAATAATCCTGAAAACATCTTTTGTGGGCAAATCTTTCGTTCTGTCGTTCCATACATTGCAAAACGGGCATTGCATATTGCATCTATGCGTGACTTTAAATGAGCCATAAACAGGACGATCGTAATCAAGATAGCTTTTTAGAAACCATTTTACCGCTCGGATGTTTCTGTTCATTCAGAATATGCGAAGATTTGATTTTATTTAATCTTTTTCAGATACGCGGTATCGGGGATACAGATGTCGTGTAAAACATTTAAATACGGTGGCACAATCCATATGAGTAATGATACTGATAAAACTCGGCGGCAGTATAATTTCTGATAAACGAAGATACAAAAAATTCAGGTCTGATGTCGTGAGAAATCTTGCAAATTACATTCCAAAAAAAGATGTTATTCTTGTTCACGGCGGCGGCTCATACGGGCATATTCTCGCGCACAAATATAAGATTAGAGACGGCTTTGAGGAATGGAAACGGATCGGGTTTGCAAAAATTGCAAAGGATATGATGGATCTGAATAGAATGATTCTCAGAATTCTTCTTAAGAAGGATATTCCCGCTGTAGCGGTGCCACCTCACTCGTTCCACATCATGGGCGATGAGTTTGATTCTGAAATTTTCAAAGAGTTGTTATCCCACGGCATGGTGCCTCTCACATACGGTGATGTAATTCTTCACAGAAGGAACGGTATTGATATCTGTTCAGGGGATTATCTTATGATGCATCTTGCAGAGCAATTCAGACCTTCCAAGACCATATTCGTCACCGATGTGGATGGGATATACGATAGAGACCCCGAAAACCCAGATGCTCGTCTTATAAAAATTCTGAAAAGAGATTTCTCTCCTGAAACCTCCGTCAAGGTTAAGGATGTTACCGGCGGCATGAAATACAAAATAGAGATCATGAGAAACATCGCCAGATACAGCCGCGTTTATGTTATAAACGGATATCACCCCGAAAGATTGAAAGCGGTTTTGAATGATGAAAAATTCATCGGGACGGTGATAAAGTGATTGAAGAAAGAAAATTGCAGCACATAAAAATCTGCGCATGGGAGGATGTTGCATCATCGCACAATTACTGGGATGATGTGATTATCAGGCACAGGGCGATACCCAATGCCAATCTCGATGATATCGATACCCGAGTGAAATTTCTTGGAAAAACTTTAGATTATCCCATAATAATAGACGCTATGACCGGCGGACACAGAATCGCCAAAAAAATAAACAGAAACCTTGCGATCGCCGCGGAGCATTTCAACATAGGTATGGCCGTGGGTTCACAGCGTGCAGCCATAGAGAATCCAGAACTTGCAAATACCTATTCCGTAATTAGCGAATACGAGATCCCTCTCCGAATCGGAAACCTCGGTGCGCCACAGTTCGCACTTGGATATGGAATGGAGGAGATAAAAAAAGCGATTGAGATGATAGACGCCCATGCCATAGAAATCCATTTCAACTTTCTGCAGGAGGCAATACAGCCAGAAGGCGATACGAAAATCACTGGGCTTGAAAAGAATCTCGCCGGAATCGCTAAAAAATATGTTCTCATAGCTAAGGAGACAGGCGCGGGCATAAGTATAGATGACGCTAAAAAATTTAAAAAGATGGGCTTCAAGGCACTTGATGTGAGCGGTGTGAGCGGTACAAGTTTTGCCGCTGTCGAAAAATACAGAGGTGGGGGATTGAACGGTGAGCTTTTCAGAAACTGGGGGATTCCTGCGCCGCTCTGCGTTATGGAGCTGAGAGAGCTGGGGCTACCGATAATAGGCAGTGGAGGCATACGCCACGGGCTTGATGTCGCACGGGCTATCGCGCTCGGTGCCGATGTTGCAGGTATCGCGAGAGAGTTGCTGAAACCTGCCATGGAATCCTCAAACCAAGTCATCAAGAAACTTGAGGAGATCATACAGGCACTGAAAATAGCGGTATTCATGAGCGGGTGCGGTTCGGTGAGGGAGCTTAAAAAGGTTAATTATATAATCACAGGCAAACTGAGGGATTGGATATGGAAACAGTAATAGATGCCGTGTGTCCCATATGCAACAAAAAGACCCTTATTTATCGTGTCGAAGAACTGGATATACCGCATTTTGGCAGATGCCTTCAAACGACGCTGATTTGCAAATCCTGTGGCTTCAGGCACGCAGATATCATGATGCTTGAAGTTCACGAGCCTGTTCATTATGAACTCAAAATAGAAAATGAGAATGACCTTTACGCCAAGGTAATTCGCTCAACCTCTGGCACAATAACCATTCCAGAGATCGGGGCAAAACTGGAGCCGGGACCCCTCTCCGAGGCATTTATAACCAATGTTGAAGGTGTGCTGAACAGATTTGTGGATATTCTCGTGCAGCTGCTCCATACATATCCATCAAAGAGAGAAGAAATTCTCAAATTGCTGAGAAAAATTGGCCACATCCGTCATGGTAAGGAGAGTGCCACACTCATTTTAGATGATCCTCTGGGAAACAGCGCCATTTTAAGCGAGAAAGTGCAGCGAAGAAAATTAACCGAGGAGGAAATAAAAAATCTGAAACTGGGGGAATTCACAATAGAAATAGGGAAGAAATGATTTTTTCATTCACCCCTGAGTTTTCGCATACGCTCTATTTTCCGCTCTATCATCTCGCGCTTGGCTATATCGTGCCTCATATACACGCGTCCCGTGATGTGCTTTAGCGCTCTTTCGGCGATTTCCTCCGCTTCATAGAGATTATCCGCCACACCGACAACCGCCAGAGAACGCGATGTGGTTGTGAAAATCTTTCCGTTTTCCTCGTTCACCGACGCGTAATACAGAAGCGCTCCCTCACGCTTTATCTTCTCCTCATTGATTTTTATCTGCTGATTCGCTGCGGGATTCGGCGTACCATAGCCTTCTGGCACAACATATTTGACCACCGTGGCTTTATTATAAAATTCCGGTTTGGGGATATTACCCTCTATTATACCCCAGGCGATATCCACGAGACTTGTTTTTAAAATGCTCAGAACATTCATAGCCTCTGGGTCTCCGAATCTGCAATTGACCTCTATTATCTTTGGGCCTTCTGCCGTTAGCATGAACTGGCCGTAAAGTATGCCCCTGTAAATTCTGCCCTCTCTTCGCATCGCAGCCACTATATCTTCCACGATTTTCATGGATTTTGTGTAATCCTCTTTCGTTAAGAAAGGAAGCAGATGGTTTTCCATGGAATAAGATCCCATACCACCTGTGTTCGGACCCGTGTCTCCCTCAAAGGCGCGCTTGAAATCCTGGACGAGGGGCATGCCCTTAACGGTTCTTCCATCTGTGAAAACCTGAAGGGTGTATTCCTCACCTTCAACTTTTTCTTCAATTATCACCTTTCCAACACCGCCTATTTTTTTATCGATTACCTCTTTCGCATATTCTATACCCTCTTCCCGCGTTTTGAAATGCACGCCCATAACTCTTACACCCTTGCCACCCGTGACACCGACGGGTTTAACCACGAAGGGTTTTTCGTAATTCTTCAAAAATTCTTCCACCTTGGACGAATCCGTGAATACATAGTAATCTATCAGCCCCTCGATTCCGTGCTTTTTCATAAGATCACGCATAAACTCCTTGGAGCCTTCTATTATCGCCGCATCTTTCACAGGTCCCACAACGGGTATACCTTTATCCTCAAGCATATCCGCCATACCGTTTATCAAAGGCGTTTCCGGACCTATGAACGCAAAATCCACTTTGCGGAACTTTACCCAGTCAAGATTCTTTACGAAAGATACGCTGTTTTCATCGCCAATTATGTAATCCTGAGATATTCTCGCAATTCCAGGGTTTTTGTGTTTCATCACCGCATAAATCTTCGCTGAACCGCGTTTGAGCGCCTCGGCTATCGCGTGCTCTCTACCCCCAGATCCTATTAACAGAACCTTATTCATTTTTCTCACCTCCTTTGCTCATCTTCTCTTCAAAAAATTTCTTAATATCTTCGGGTTTGGATGCATCTATCCCAAAATACTCCGCAAAGCGCTTGGTTGTGCGAAGTACTGATGTACGTCCCTGAACCTTGGAGTAAATCAATCCGCGCTTTTTGAGTTCATCCACATGCTGATACACCCTGGAACCTCGCAGTCTCCGCAATTCGCTCTGCGTTATGGGCTGATAATACGCGATGATCGCCAGCGTTTTGAGTTCTTCATCCGTAAGCTCCCTTTTCCCCATCTTATAGCCGTATTCCGCATAATCATCTTTGAGCTGCATAACGTATTTATTTCCAATTCTGACGATTTCTATGGCACCGTTCCTTTCATCGTAATGCTTTCTCAATTTTTTCATAGCCTTGCTAACTTCTTCCGGTTTCAGATTTGCAACTTTGGCAATTTCACCCACTCTCATGGGTTTATCCGATGAGAACAGAACCGCCTCCACTATGCGCATAATTTCATCCATAAATCGCAATATTCAAGTGTATTAAAATACTTTGCGATGCTGTTATGCATTCTTCTCAAAATTCGAGCAGTTTTTCGAAAGGCCAAAAGAATTAAATCTGTAGGGTAAATTCGCTTTTTTATGAATGATATGCTCATCGAAGCCGAAGAATTAAATCTGTGCGATCACTGTCTCGGCAGAATTTTCGCGATGCGGGGGCATGGGCTAACAAATGCAGAGCGCGGACGCGCTCTTCGTGTAATATATGCGATGAAGCACAATATCACCTACAGCACTCCCGATAAATGTACTCTGTGCAGAGGATTGTTCGATAATCTGGACAGATACGCTTCCCATATAGCCAGAGTCCTCGAAAAATACGAGTTTGATACTTTTATGATCGGCAGCCGCTTTCCACAAAGCGTTCTTGAAAAAGAGAAAAGTATCCATGAAAAGTACGGGAATATGGGAGAGCCCGTGAACAGGGAGTTCAACAGAGAGGTGGGCAAAAAAGTTATGCACCTCACGGGTAAAGAAGCAACCATAAAAAACCCGGATATAGTGGTGATCGTGGATGTGGAATACGACGATGTCAAACTCGAAATTAAGCCGCTTCTCATTTACGGCCGCTATAAAAAATTAGTTCGCGGTATACCGCAGACAAAATGGCCTTCCGGCAAATACAAAGAGAGTGTGGAAGAACTGATTGCGCATCCCATTATGCAACTGACGGGAGGTAGTTCCCATGAACTCCACGGAATGGGACGCGAGGATATAGATGCAAGGATGCTCGGAAACGGCAGACCGTTCATAATAGAGATCAAAAATCCCGTTCGCAGAAAATTTGATCTGAAAGAGATGGAGAGGAAAATAAACGAATACGCCTTGGGCAAAATTGAAGTTGAACTAATCCGATTCGCATCGAGAAGCGATGTGGTGAAACTGAAATCCGCCGCACCAAAAAAAAGATACGAAGTGGGAATAACAGTGGATGCGAGTGAGGAGGAACTGAACAACGCTCTGAAATCTCTCGTGGGTGAAATCAGGCAGCGAACACCGACTCGCGTCGCACACAGAAGGGCGGATAAAATTCGATTTAAAAAAGTGTATGAAACTAAACTGAAAAAATGGAGCAAGGATGTGAAAATTGTTGAAATTCTTGCACAAAGTGGAACTTACATAAAAGAGCTGATGCACGGTGATGGTGGTCGCACTGTACCATCACTTGCAGGCTTGCTCGGTAAAAAAGTTGAGGTTGTGTGGCTCGATGTTATAGAAATACTCGACTCAGAAGAAAACTAAGTGGAAATTAAATACCCTTCAAACTGTTTTTTATTTCTTCAAGTTTCTTGATTTTCTCCTCCGCCTCTCTCTTTCTGTTTTCCACATCCTTCTTCAATTCCTCAAGTTCCTCACGCTGCCGTTTTAATTCCCTCTCCAGTTCCTTCAACTCACGCTCCTTTTTCTCAAGCTCACTCTCCTTCGCATTCAACTCATTTTCGAGTTTCTGAAGATTCTTCTCTCTCTCTTTCAAATCGCTTTCCAGTGTCTGCAAATCGTACATCTTCGTCTCGATTTCAATCTCCTTCTTTTTGAGTGCGAGTTCTCTATTTTCAAGTTCTTCGGC
>WAOZ01000193.1 GCA_015520975.1 DHVE2 group archaeon
CTTTAACTCTCCGTTGAAATCCACAAACACCCCATAGACCATATCATTCTCATCGTACTGAGCCATCATATCCTCTATGGAATTCAGTTTTGTGAAAACGCCCTTGGTGTTCTCTCCAAAAATCTTTTTTGATATCGGTGCGGCCACTTCCTTGAACTTCTCACCAAGAGCTTCAACTTCTTCCTCCGAAAAATCCTCTGGTGTTACAAGGTCTCGCATGTCTATAATTGCCTCTCTTGTTGGATAAAATATGAATCCGCAAGTTTCGCATTTGAAACTTCCCGTTTTCAGTTTTTTAACATCTCGTGAGCCACATACGGGACAGCGCGTCATAGGGCATCACACCTTTGTGGAATAAACTCTGATACCATCACTCGTTATTTCCATCTTGTGCATATCACAATCATGCCGTGTTCCGCGCATTTTTATAACCTGCAGAGCGCGCGTCATTGTATTTCCATTAAGAAAATTGTGCAGAAATATAACGCCATGTGCCATATAATGCTCGGGACTGTAATTTGAAAGGTCAGTCATCTCTGAAAGTATGAGAGATGTGGCTTTAAGATCTTTCAGACTCCTGAAAAATCGGGCAATTTCTCTGTTTTGATCTTCCTCGTCGCCACTGCCATATTTCAGCGTGAGAACTGAATCTATGACGAGTCTTTTTATTCCTTTGGTTTTCACAAGAGAGCTCAATCTTTTGAACACTTCCTGCGCATAAGTGCTTTTTATAGAATCCTGAGTTTTGAGCGCGCTGAGATACTGAATACCTAATGGTCCCATATCGACGAAAAGAATCATGCCTGCAAGAACATACCGACGCAGATTAAAGGAATATGTTGACATATCTTCAATTATGCTTGTGGGGTCTTCTGTGAGCGAAACATACATACCCCTTTCACCTTCTTTAGCCCCCTGAATCAGAAACTGAATGCCGAAAGTTGTTTTACCTGCCCCCGGTGGTCCAGCAACAATATAAACTCTGTTCGGGATTAACCCACCCTGCACGATGTCATCAAATCCATGTATGCCCGTTCTTATACGCATCATAAAAAAAGGAGCAAGAGATTATTTAAGGGTTTTGCAGCTATTATTAAAAGTGAAAATAAGCGATGATCCAAATAAGAGGATTAAATTCGCAGATACTGGATGTAAATATCTGAAATCTCAAGAAACAAAAATTTTATTAACGATGTGGAAAATAGAGTAAATATTGATGGTCAATGGTGGAAATGGTTGGGAGGGATCAGTATTCTCGCTGTAACTTCAGCGCTGTGGTTACATATCTTGTTTGAAATAAAGAGAATGCCGCTTCCAGTCAACTGCGTAGGAGCGTGGCCTGATGATCTTCCCATCATTGTTTTCATCCAGTTCTTACTGCTATTACCCCCACTTTATTTTAAAAGCAAAATGGAAAATGCTTGATTTTACTTCTCTGGCACTTCTTTTTTTCATTTCCTGTGTTGTAGCACTATGCGTTTGCAGTGATCTATCAGTTATAGATAATAGCTACAAAAGGATAAAAACTCAATTTTTCAGCTCGTTGAGCCGCTTTTTTATGTCCTCCAAACGCTCCTCAATGTACGCTTTTTCCTCTTCCAGCATTTTCAGTTCATCGTATTCAAATTGAGAATCTGTAATAAAAGGCGGCTCGTTTACCAGGGGTATATTGGGCGGCATTGGAGATATTGTGCCTCTTTGAACAGATTCTATGGCATCTTTAACGGTTCCCTGAAATCCATTAACCACGCTTATCCCTGCCTGAGCAAGAACCATGGATGCATTGGGACCCACGATACCTCCGGTTATCACGATATTGACGCCCATAGACGCCAGCATCTGAGCGGCCTGAATTCCCGCACCTCGTGCAAATCCGGAGGATGTGTTGGGAATGAATTCAATGTTTTTTCCATCGTATATTGCAAAGTAAGCGCATCTGCCGAAAACTGCGGACACAGGAGAATTTTCCTGCGGAGCATCACATGCGACAGCGATTTTCATTTTTTCTCACCTTTCAGTTCTTTGATTCTCTCCTCTATGGCTTTCAATCTGTTCTCAAGTATCCGCGCCTCATTCTCAAGCATAGCCCTTTCGTTGTATTGCGGTGTGCCATATGGTGCTCCGAAGATACCGGAGTATGGGTAATAATTTCCGTAATAGCCCGCGGGATAAAACCATCTCCAGCCTCTCGGCAGACCTGTCCATGGGCAGTATCCCAGTGTGGCGCCCCAGCCTCTGCCGCGTCCGAAGAATCTGCCTCTTCCTCTACCGCGACCCCATCCAAAACCGTATCCGTACCAACCATATCCACCGTACCATATCATATCCATCACCTCCTTTTACCATCTTCTTCCGTAACCACCCTTTCCATAATGGCCACCGCGACCATGGCCTCTTCCTCTGCCTCTACCGTATCTGAAACCTCTACCTCTACCACGAGCTCCATATCCGCGTCCGAAATAAGCTCCGGGTCCGGTGAACAGAGAGGATAACCATCCTACAAACCGATTTCTCGGTGGATAATTCCCTCTATTGTAAGGATCACCTGTGGGAGTGTATGGCTGTGCATAGGTTGCGGGATATTCGTATGGATAATCCCAGTAACCGCATCTTCCCAAACCGCGTCC
>WAOZ01000194.1 GCA_015520975.1 DHVE2 group archaeon
GATGTACCCGCGATGATGGATATTGTGCCCGTGGGCGCTATCGTCGTTGTCGTGGCGTTTCTTATCCTTATTCCCTTCGCCCACCAGTCACTGCCCTCCCACGCCGGAAATACTCCTCTCCGCTCCGCCAACTTCATACTCGCTCTGTGGCTCTCTTCCTGTATGAATTTCATCACTCTCTCCGCTAGCTCTATCGCTTCTTCGCTGTCGTACGGTATGCCCAGCTTGATCAGCATCTCAGCCCAGCCCATCACTCCCAACCCAATCTTCCTCGTTTTTCTTGTCATATCCCTTATTTTATCAAGGGGATAGTTGTTTGCGTCGATGACATTGTCCATAAAATGCACCGCGGTGTGCACCACCTTTCTCAGCTTGTCCCATTTAATCTCGCCGTTCTCCACGAATAACGACAGATTTATAGATCCTAAATTGCACGATTCGTAGGGAAGAAGAGGCTGTTCACCGCAAGGGTTTGTGCTCTCAATCTCACCAAGATGCTTGGCCGGATGCCTGCGGTTTATCTCGTCTATGAATATTATACCCGGGTCCCCGGTTTTCCACGCCTGCGCTACTATCAGATCCCATACCTGTCTCGCTTTGAGCTTCTTCACCACCTCTCCGTTGCGCGGGTTTATTAGAGGATAGTAATCATCATCAAGCAGCGCCTTCATAAACTCATCCGTGATCGCCACGCTTATGTTGAAATTGCTCAGCACCTTGTTCTCGGAATCTTTCGAGGTGATGAAATCCAGTATATCCGGATGATGCACGCTCAGCACACCCATATTCGCGCCCCTTCTTTTGCCGCCCTGCTTGATCACATCCGTGGCCACATCGAACACGCGCATAAACGATAACGGCCCTGAGGCCACGCCCATCGTGCTCGCAACCACATCTCCCTTGGGCCTTATACGCGAAAACGAGAAACCCGTGCCGCCACCGCTCTTGTGTATCATCGCCGCGTATTTCACCGCGTCGAATATGCCCTCTATATCATCTGGAACTGGCAACACAAAACACGCGCTCAGCTGCCCGAGTTTCGTGTTCGCGTTCATCATCGTCGGCGAATTCGGCAGAAACTCGCGCCGCACCATAAGCGCGCAGAACTCGGTTGCCGTCTCTTCTATGAGACTCCATTTTTCTTCAAGTAATCGAATCAGTTCAGAAAAATCGACGCGCATGTGGCCGTGCATGTTGAGGCGGTGATACGCTCTGCGAAGCATCTCCATCTCATACACGCTCAATCTGGATTTACCAACAAATTCTTCCGATCTCCTTTTCTGTTTTCCGGAGGGGTCGTAAACCTCATCCTCGTATAGAATGTCCACGAGAGCAATATATCTGGCAACGCGCTCGAACATCTGCCGCGGCGTCTCTATTATGTTTCCCTTCTCGTCTTTTAAAAGGTACCTGCGCTCCAGAATTCTGATGGCGTTGATGCTCAGTTTCAGGTCATCTTTCACACCGAGCAGTCTTTTCGCGTCTCTCAACTTTTTTCGGTTCTCCCTGTAAACTATATACGCTCTCGCCGTCTCAACAAAACCGTTTTTCATGAGCACTTCTTCAACTACATCCTGAATATCCTCAACACTGGGCACCTCCAAATGCTCTATCTCCCGCTCCACCTGGAAAGCGAGCTTTTCCGAAACAGCATCAACATCGTCGGTCTCTTTCGTCTCAAGAAATGCTTTTTTAATTGCATCTACAATCTTCCTTCTATCGTAAAGAACATATTCCCCGCTTCTTTTTTTAATCAATCCCGGCATTGGGTGCATATCGGCGTTCAGGATAAAAAACTTATCGGAGATACCTTCTCTCGTATTCTGTCAGTATCTCGTACGCCGCAACCCAAGCCATAAGAGTACCGCTGTATATCGATACAACGGCATCTGAGAAACTGATATTGCTTAGAAAATCGCCCGATGGAAAGCCGCCGATGATGAAAATCACATTTTCCGGGATTTCAAGAGATTTCAAACTTTCTCTCTCTCCTTTTTCGGATAAAACAATGGCTGGAGCGCCTATCTCATCAACAAGAGACCTTAAACTCTTTTTCTCAATATGCAGCAGCGGGCTCTCTTTTGAGGGTACATAGCCGTTGTGGAAC
>WAOZ01000195.1 GCA_015520975.1 DHVE2 group archaeon
TTGTTGGATCTGTCTGTTTGTTAATAAAATAATTGAGTTATACGGTCAACGGAAATAACCATGCTCAAACACAAATTTAAAATAATATGGGCGGTATGACCGCGTGCCAAGCGCCGAATGAAAAAGATATATATAGGAATGTGTTTAAGGTGCTTAGGTCTCAAAAACAATATAAAAAGGCGATGCTCTATGGCAGATAAAGAATTTAAATACATCGTGAGGATGGCGGATACGGACCTCGACGGGAACCGGCCTGTGATATACGCGCTTCAGGGCATAAAAGGTATTGGGTATCGGGTTGCAGAGGGCATAGTTAAGCTTATGGATGTCGATCCGCGTGAGAAGATAGGCAATCTCAGCGATGAAAAAATTGAAGAGATAAGAAAAATAGTTGAGGAGCAATTAGAAGAGATTTTGCCGGGCTGGATGATGAATCACAGAAAAGATTATCTTACAGGTGAAGACCGCCATCTTCTTTCGACAGATCTCGATCTTCAGAAGCAGGATGACATAAACAGGCTCAAACGCATAAGATGTTATCGCGGTATACGCCATGAGCGCGGATTGCCGGTTCGTGGTCAGAGGACACGCTCAAATGGTAGAAGGGGTCTTGCTGTGGGCGTGAGCAGAAAGAAGAGGTGATTTAATGGGCGATCCGAGATTTCACAGGAAAAAATACGAAACCCCCCGCCATCCATGGGAAGCTGACCGTATCAAAGAGGAGTGGGAACTTAAAAAGAAATACGGTCTAAAAAACAAAAGAGAAATTTGGAAAGCCAAATCCATTTTGAGAAATTTCAGAGCACAGGCCAGAACCCTCCAGGCAAAACTGAGATACGGCGATCCACAGGCCGAGAAACAGCAGAAACAGCTTTTTGGCAGGCTGATCCGTCTTGGCATTTTAGACGAGAATAATGCCACTCTCGATGCTGTCTTATCGCTCACAGTGGAGGATATACTCAGAAGGAGATTGCAGACAATCGTTTATCTTAAAGGGCTCGCGCGCACACCAAGGCAGGCTCGGCAGTTTATAGTCCACGGGCATATTGCCATCGGAGATAGAAGGATCACTATCCCGGGCTATCTGGTTAGAAAAGAGGAGGAGGATCTCATAGGCTATTATGATTATTCTCCTCTCGCAGATGAGATGCATCCTATGCGCCCGCAGGTTGTTGCTGGAGAAAGTGCTGTAGACACGGTTCCTGAAGTGGAGCAAAAGGAGGGTGAATGAAAATGGCCACGAAGGTTAGTGTTGTTCATATATATTCGTCGCATAACGATACCATAATAACGGCAACCGATATCACGGGTGCTGAAACATTCGCGAAGGCATCGGGTGGAATGGTTGTGAAGGCCGATAGAGAGGAGGCGTCGCCATATGCCGCGATGAAAGCGGCGGAGATGGTTGCCGAACAGCTCAAAGAGAAGGAAATTTCGGAAATAATAGTCAAGGTTCGGGCACCGGGTGGAAACAGAAGCCTCACCCCTGGCCCGGGCGCGCAGGCGGCTATACGAGCTCTCGCCAGGGCAGGTATGAGAATACTGAGAATTGAGGATGTAACGCCCATACCGCATGACACCTGCCGTAAACCCGGTGGAAAAAGGGGAAGGAGGGTTTAAATGGAACTCAATATCCTCACACTTGAGGATAGATATGCAAAATTCGAAATTAAGGGTATTACGCCTGCGATTGCAAATGCGCTGCGCAGAACATTGATAAATGATATTCCCAAACTCGCAATACACAAGGTCATTTTTCATCACGGCCAGATTCGGGATATGCAGGGTAAGGTCTACGATTCATCAACGCCTCTTTTTGATGAGATCATAGCTCATCGCCTTGGGCTCATACCATTACCCACTGATCTGAATATGAATTTCAGAGAGGACTGTGACCATCCACCGGATGAAGGATGTCCGATGTGCACGGTTACATATACACTCAACAAACACGGGCCAGCTACTGTATATTCTGGAGATCTTATACCGGTGGGCGACGAAAAATTCAGGCCTGTGGATCCACTCATACCGATAGTTAAGCTCAAAGACACTCAGGCGATACTTCTGGAAGCGGAGGCGATACTTGGCACCGCAAAGCAGCACGCAAAATGGCAGGTAACCAGCGGTGTTGCATACAAATATCACCGGGAAATCGAGGTTGATAAAGAGGAGAGCGACCTCTGGGAAAAGGTGAAAGAAGCGTGTCCTGATGCAGTGGTATACGAAGATTCGAAGAAAATAATATTTACTGATGATGTTGAATGCAAGCTTCTGGCTGAGCTGATATCCTTCGAGAATCCTGTAATTAGAGAAGATGATACATGGTTCGTATTCCAGTTCGAAACGGATGGGAGCCTGACAGCAAAAGATGTGCTTAAGTACGCGATTACAAGACTCAAAAACAGATTCTCTCATCTCAGGGAGAGTGCTTCGCTGGGATAATTTTTTATTGATTTTTCAGTATTCCCCTTTCAATGCTCTACATAATTTTTCTTACAGGGATATGCAATCTCAAATGCGAGTACTGTGGTGGCACGATTCCCGAAGAAGTAATGCCGTTTGAGATAAAATACAATATCGATCAGCTCAAAGAGTTTATGAAAGGAGATTCGAATGCTGTTGTGGCATTTTACGGTGGCGAGCCATTACTTCGCATAAACATTATGAAAGAAATGATGGATACCCTGAATGCAAAACATTTCGTCGTGCAGACCAACGGGTTATTTTTAAGCAGCATACCTGAAAAGTATCTAAGCAGACTTGATGCAATACTTGTATCTATAGATGGGCGCAGCGAAGTTACGGATTTTTACAGAGGTCGGGGAGTATACAAAACCATAGTCAACGAAATTGAAAAAGTAAGAGACGTTTATAAAGGCGATTTAATTGCAAGGATGGTAGTCACGGAAAAATCAGATATTTACAGAGAGGTGATGCATCTTTTATCACTGCCCTTCGACCATATACACTGGCAACTGAATGTTGTATGGGCTCCGGAAAATAGCTGGAAAGATTTCAATGGATGGGTTCGAAATATGTACAATCCGGGTATATCAAAACTTGTTAAACTCTGGACGGAGAGCCTCAAAAAGGGTAGGATCCTAGGTATTGTGCCATTCTTGGGAGTGTTAAAAAGAATGATCTGGCCCGAAGATGGTGTGCCCTGCGGCGCCGGTAGAAACGCTGTTGCAATCACAACTGACGGACGCGTACTCGCCTGCCCAATAGGAGGGGAATTCAAATGGAACGAGCTGGGAACCTTGGAAAATTCCATCTACACTGATTATATAAACAGAGTGGATGTTAGCCCATTATGCAAAAAATGCGATGTCTACAGAGAATGCGGTGGAAGATGTTTATTTGCAAATAAAGAGCGTTTATGGGGTGAGGAAGGATTCAACAGTGTATGCGCAACCGTAAAACATCTTGTATACGAAATCAGAAAAGCGAAGAAAGTGGTTGACGAGGTTATAGAATCTGGGCTATTTGAACTGGAAGATTTCAGATATCCTCCCTTTAACAACACCACCGAGATAATACCT
Source organism: DHVE2 group archaeon (assembly GCA_015520975.1). Taxonomy (GTDB): domain Archaea; phylum Thermoplasmatota; class Thermoplasmata; order Thermoplasmatales; family Aciduliprofundaceae; genus S143-98. Next base: position 3,543 of record WAOZ01000195.1, read on the forward strand.
TAGTATTCTTTCAGTGTTTGAAGATATTTTTTCATGTCCTCTAAAAGCGCTTTAATAACCTGTGCATCAGACGGAACGCCTTTTATGATGATAGATGCTTTTTTCTCGGATGAGTATGCATCCTTCAATCGCAAGCCATATTTATTCGCAATGCGATTCAGAGCTTCCGTGAATTTTACAGATTTTTTATCCTCCGATCTGACATCTCTGGGCTTATATCGCCCGAAAAACTGTATTTTCATATATTCGGGTGTGTATGCTGAACGCAGATGGAAATCAACACGGGTATCATCGCACTCCAGTATATGAACGAGAGATAATTTGCCACCTTCGATGTGCTTACAGCCTGCCATAGCCGAGAATTTTTTAATAACCTTTCTTTTTCTCTCATTTAAAAATTCGATGCCAAATATATAAGCTATTGCTATTGCTACAAAATAACCCAGCGCCATATAACTACCTGTCCCGGATGCTAAATCTTCATAAAAATAAACAAGTCCAAAGATGGACAGAATTATCATCCCGATGTCCAGAAGTGTGTATGATTTCATTTCTATCAGAACCCCCATGGTGGGAAAAACTTTAAGTTTTTCTTTCAATAAAGTATCTGGCCCGTCTGGCTGGTATTCCTTGAAATATGATAGGAATACCCGGTGGCGGGCTATAGCTGCGCAACTATTTTAGTCGCCGTGGCTTTGAAGCCCACATATACCTTGTTCCCTTTTTTGATCCCAAGCGTCTCAACAGCGTTCGGTGTAAGCATAGCTTTTAACTCCATCCCATTTATATTAAGCGTTATCCACACAATATGCCC
>WAOZ01000196.1 GCA_015520975.1 DHVE2 group archaeon
TCCCCGAATCTACTGTAGAGCAGATACAGCGCGTCTTCCTGCGCGGGTGAAAACTCCACGATTTCCTTGAGATGCCAGGGCCTCACCAGTTTTATATTTATCCTCAGCGTCCTCTCCCCAGGAGGGGGATTTACAGAATAGTACACCACATTATCCTTCGCAAGGGGATGTTCTTTCAATCCGTAATTTTTCCCGTTTTTCGTGTACGAGTAATATTCGTTGTGTGCGTCGAGCACGAGTATCCCGGCGTAGTTTTTGCCCACCAAGTTCCAGAGCATAACCTTCACAAGGTTGCTTTTGCCCCTGCCTGTCGTTGCGGGGATGAGAATGTGATGCGTGAGAACATCCTCACCGTTCACATACACGGGCACATCGAGAACCTTCGAGCCGCTTCGTATTCTTCCAAGATACATCGGATTTTCCGGTTTCTCAAGGAACTCAAAATCTCCTGCATTCGCTCTCCTTAAAATATTGAAAAACGACGGCAGATGCTTGGGTATGCTCTTCGTTCTGAGATTGAACACTGGCTTTGCTTTGACAATAATGAAGTTTCTGACTTCACTTTCGTGGATCTCCGTGGCGCCGTAGCCTTCAAGTTGCATTCCGCTTATTCTCGCCAGATCCCGCTGCTCTAGCAAACTTCCGTATTCGAGATCGAAGACCTGAAGCAGTATATCGTCTGCGACTAACAACTCTCCCAGTTCTATATTCTCACCGCTTTTCTGACGGATCCATATCTCGCCATAATTGCCGCCTATAATTTGCCCCACCATATTCATTTCACCTCGCTTATTATGTCGTGCGCATTGAGCGCGTTAGCCTGCAGCCTTGAAAACTCATCGGCGCAGCGATACAGCATACCGCCGTACATTTTCGCCTCCTCGTCCTTAATTCTCGCGTGAATATCCGCATCTATCAACCCGTAAGGATAGCCCAGAAACACAGGGTCGTTGGAGAGAGGTACAAGCACCGATAGCGCCTTTTTGGCCCTTGAATCGGGATAGACCTCCACCCTGAACACATATTCCGCCCTGGGATGCAGTTTCACGATGAACATGTCGCCTTTTATGGTGGATATGCCCTTCGCTATGGGATGATACACCCACGGCGCCTGTACAGAATGCTTCAATGAGAGATGATGCACCGCTGCAAGAAGCGAAAAACCTCTGTCCGTGATGAGCGAACAAGTTTTTGAGAATCCAACGATGACCTTGCCCTGCTCATCAATTTTCTTAAACACGCCATCCGCATAGGCGCTCTCTCTTTTCTCCCCAGTCTGAAGCGCACCGTCTCTTACAAGTATATCCACATAATCCAGCACTCGCTCGCTTAAGAGCCATTCCCCAACGCGGCGCACATACGCACCGATACCCTTTATCCCCTCCCGGCGGTCTATCTCATCTTCGGAGAACTCGGTGAAGGTGTCGGGAAACAGACGCGAGTTATCAATATCGTATATTTCCAGAAAATATTTTCTCGCATCGGGTTTGTAAATCGCATTGATGAGAAAATTATAGAGCTTGAACCTGATTTTTTTGCCCCCGTCGAAGACCGAATAATAAAGCCGAACCATGTGAACAGCCTGCGCAGGTGATACAAACAGCACATTGTTTCCGCCATCCACGAATCCCACAACTCCGCTTTTGAATTCCAGCGCGGTGAAATTATCCAGCGAAAGAGGAACAGGCGTGGCACCCGCAATGGCGGGATTGCCGTAATCGGAAGGTGGCGCGTTTTTGAGCAACCCTGCAAGCAAATCGAGCATGGTTATCATGCAACCCTTACCTTTATTTTAGAGTTTTGGCGAAGTTTTTTGCTCATTCCGTTGTGACAATTATCCCGTCCGCCGTCATAACCACCGTATGCTCTGTCTGAGATACCACATATTTCTTCCGCTCCTGAAGTATGGGATAGTGGTAGAGTATGCCTCTTCTGACGCCTTTCCTGAGTATGTTTTCAAAATCCTCCATATCTTCGCACCATCTCGCAGCGAATGGCAGTGTCCTGAACCGCGCAAACATCTCCGCGTACGGGGATTTGAGCGAATCGTAGTGCCTGAATATGTATATGTTTCCTCCCTGTCCCTCTCTCACATGCCCTTTACCGTTGGTGGCAAAGGGCTCGATGGCAAAAGCCATTCCGGGTGTCAGCATCGCGGCAGAGCCATCATCATAGTTGGGAATATTGAGCCCGTGATGAAGTGAGTACCTTTCCAGCGAATGCCCTGTTAGATTTCTTATCGGTCTGTAACCTCTTATAGTGATCTCTTCCTCTATAACGCGCCCGATTTCGGAAACTTTCACTCCCGGCCTGAGATGCTTTATCGCGGCTTTCAACGCCTCCCGCGAAGCTTCAATTAGGGACTCCCAGCTGCTCTGTGCAACCTCCACCGTCAGGGCGGTGTCCGCTATGTAGCCGTCTATATGTGTCCCGAGATCCAGTTTCACCACATCGCCTTTTCTGAAATATTTCCCATCGTTTTTCACGGGTGTGTAATGCGCGGCGATGTTGTTCACGGATATATTCACAGGAAACGCGGGCTTTGCCCCAGCATCCAGAATGTATTTTTCGACTTTGTTTGCCACCTCGTAATAACTCGCACCCTCTTTTATCAGATTCGCACCGTATTCCCGCGCTTCCTTCGCGATCTTGCCCGCTTCCTGATACTTTTTGAGATCCATAAAAATCACTCCTCCAGCGTCCTGAGAATGTCTCTGAAGGGTATGGCACCCTCCCTTATCAATTTCACCCCAGCAGTTAAATCCACAACCGTGGAGGGCACTCCGGATAACTCACCGCAGTCTATTCTGTATTCAACATCTATACCCAAGGTATCCTCCACGGCTCGTGGCGGTTTTTCGCCGCTGATGTTTGCGCTGGTGAGCGTTATGGGGCCTATCTTTCTCATAATCGTCAGGGGAACCCAGTGCGAGGGTATCCTCACTCCAACAGTATCGCCCAGAAAACGCACGCCCCTGTTTTTAAGAACCACGGTGAGCGGCCCGGGCATGTATTTTCGCACGAGTTTTTCAGCATTTGCGTTCAGATAAACGATTTTACGCATCATCTCAAGA
>WAOZ01000197.1 GCA_015520975.1 DHVE2 group archaeon
ATATATTACTTGTATTACATATATTACATTCCTCCAAGCAAATATTAGTTACAAATCTTAAAATGCTGTATTTTAGCCAATATTTTTAACTTGATACTGATCTTTCCCTCTTTTTAAAAAGTATTTACAAATGAAATAAAGGGGGTGGGGGGTGGTATTTCACTCATTTGAAAACCCTGGATGCTGAGCCCGTTCTCTAGCCCGAACAGGTTGGAGAGAACATCATGATCCAAATCTACGGCTGCATCGCGGGAGGTTGAACGGGTCTTAGTGGTTCTGCAGTTCCGCGCCGTCGGAGATGCCGTCGTAGTCGGTGTCGAAGAGGTGCGGGTTCGTGAAGTATACCTTCACCTCGTCGTAATCGCCGAGCATGTCTCCGTCCGTGTCCGGATTGAGCGGGTTCGTGCCGTACTTCAGCACCTCGGCGCCGTCGGTGAGAGGGGCATCATGCTCTAAATTTGGATGTATCAAATAAACAGTGATTCTATTCATACCCAAACCCCGCACATTATTATTTGCATTATAGATTCTTATAGCTCTTCTCCCGCGTATCTATATTTATAACGACTATCATATGTCCCTCAATCTGATAAAGCACCCTGTACTTGCCCACTCTTACCCTGTACATCCTTACCTTTCCTCGTATTTTCTTGTAGGGATATGAGTATGGATTCTCCGATAATTTTTCAAAAACTTCTTTGAATCTCTTCCTTTTCTTTGTCGTTCAGCTGATTTATGAATTTCTCAGCCTGCCGGGAGAAGATAATATCATACTGCATCAGAACAGCTCCTCGAATCGTGTATATTTTCCTTCTTTGATTTCACTGAGTATCTCTTCAACCTCCCTTTCCTCCTCCTCGGTGAGTTCCTCATATCCCATGAAATTCTCTATCTTCGCATTTATCTCCTCAAGCAAACGCTCAACGTTGCTTATCCTCCTCTCCAGGGATTCTATCTCTCCCATGTCCATGCTTATATATCACCTCCTTCTATTTTAAGGTTTTCGCCGCATTTCTCCTTCCCACCTTTGAATGAATTCGTCAACCATCTTTATGTTTTTTCGAGACTCCTTCTCAAGATATTTTTGGATGTAGATATACATAATTGTTAACCCGGCCATTAAAACAAACAATCCCGCAAAGATAACAGCAAGACCCACTGAAGGAGTATAGTTGACAGGATATGTGGAATATATCATCATGCCACCAACAATTGCAATTATTGCCCCGATCCTTGCCTTTTTGTAGTCTGGATCTGATGTATTCATTCTATCTCCCTCCAACCCTTCTGTTGCAGAAAGATGATGATTTTATTCTTTTTATCGCACGATCTTCTACCTCTGAGGTTTCCACAATCCCATCCAGTATGGGGCAGGGCGCACAGTTGTGAGTCTCGCAGTATCTTTTGTATTCTTCCACCAGGGCCTCTCCTGCTTCCCTGCTAAGGTATAGTTCAATGCATTTACCGATTTGGTGGTTGTAATATATCACCTTAACCCAGGGATAATAAAAAATCTCTGTCGGAAGTTTCACCCCCTTAGTCGCATCTATTAACCCCAGGTCCTCGTATCTTATCCTGAACTGCTTGTTTTTCGCGGTCGTTATTGTGAAACCGTCTACCTCAAACACAATTTTCTTCACTGCGCTGTAGGTTTTTAGATTTTTTACAATTATCAATGCCCATATATCCATAATCAAAAGGAAAATTAAAAACCAACTAAATCCAATAATGCCTTTAATATTGTCACTTTCAAACATCAGGAACATTATGATAGCTACAACTATTGCTGCTGATGTAAAAATAATTATATGGGTACGACGCAATGAAAAAACTAATTTCATAATAGTTGCAGGATTCATAGAATACTTTTTCTGAGGCATCTTAAACACCTCCCATAAATAGAGACATTAATGAAAGAGCTGTAGAAACTATACATATAAGAATTCCGGTGATTCCGACATTTCTTTCCCCAACATTGGGTGTGCTCTCACCATAAAACCCAAAGATTATTCCTACAATCCCAAAGGATATAGAATAAATCGTAGGCAACAACGTTGCGGCCCTTGGTACAGACTGCGTCTTGGATAGATTTATTATGTAAAGCGATATGAATCCCCAGACCAACGATAACAAGGAAAACATAGCGGCTACTATGCCTTTTTCAAATGTTATGGCATCCAGGACCGTTATTAATGTGCCCGGAGTACC
>WAOZ01000198.1 GCA_015520975.1 DHVE2 group archaeon
CCATGAGGGAGGTGCTTATAGAGAAACCGAATGTGCACTGGGACGACATAGGTGGCCTGGAAGATGTGAAGCAGGAGCTCCGTGAAGTCGTTGAATGGCCCATGAAATACAGAAAGTTATTCGCACATATGAATGTGAAAATCCCGAAGGGTATTCTGCTCTACGGTCCGCCGGGCACCGGTAAAACACTGCTTGCAAAGGCCGTGGCCACAGAGAGCGAGGCGAATTTCATAAGCGTAAAAGGCCCTGAGTTCCTGAGCAAATGGGTGGGCGAGAGTGAAAAAGCCGTGCGTGAGGTGTTCCGCAAAGCCCGTCAGGCTGCTCCGTGTGTGGTGTTCATAGATGAAATCGATGCTGTCGCACCGATGCGCGGTAGAGACCTTGGAACACATGTAACCGAAAGAGTCGTTTCGCAGATACTCACTGAAATGGATGGCCTTGAAGAACTGCACAATGTCACGGTTATAGCAGCCACAAACCGTCCCGACATACTGGATCCAGCGCTTCTGAGACCGGGCAGATTCGACAGATTGATATATGTGCCAGTGCCAGACTTGAAAGCCAGAGAGGAAATATTCAAGATCCATCTGAGAGGCAGACCCCTTGCAGAGGATGTCAGTATAGAAAAACTTGCAGAGATGACCGAAGGTTATACAGGCGCGGATATAGAAGCAGTATGCAACGAAGCAACAATGCTTGCCGTGAGAGAGTACATAATGAGCGGAAAAGATCCGGAGAATCCCAAAAATGCTAAGATATCAATGAAGCACTTTGAAGAGGCGCTGAAAAAAGTAAAACCACTGTCGAAAGAAGAGCGGGAAATGTATGAAAGAATGGCCGATCGATTCAGAAGGAGGGATTGATTTTCCCTCTTTTTCAAATTTTTAAACTCAAGAATTGATTATCTTTTCGTATTCTTCCTCCGAGAGGTACACTGGGTGATATGTTATCCCCAGGTTGCTCAGATTTCTCACAAACGCCCTGAGATGGTTCTCAGAACCGTTGATTAGCATATTGTACACATACTGGATGTCCTGATTATCCGTTTTATTGAGCCAGGTCTGGATATCAACGATATCCAATTCCTCTATGTTTGCACCTACAATCAGTGCTTCTGTGCTCGATTGCTTTACTCTCGAAGTGAGATTGTAATAAAGTTTCTGAATTGTCTCGTTTTTATACACTCCCGGCGTGGATACATACGGATCCGTGAGATTGTATTTTTCTATCAGTATTCCAACCATATCCGTGTGGAACTGCTCAGACTGAGATATTTTATCGAATATCTGAAAACCCCAGAGATCATACGCATACAGATACACATCTCTCGCGAGTTTTTCCTCCTCACGCATGTACAAAAGTCCCTGTATCTCTTCGGCGCTGAGATTCTGATACGGTAGCGAATAAATATAGCTCTTAACGGACTCCAGGTTCTGAGGATAAGTATTCTCATTTGTTGAGGTGTTGTTTTCAGGTTGCGTCAGGATAATGTAAGCACTTGCACCAACAAGCGTGCATATGAGCACTGGTATGATTATATATTTGATTTTGTCATCCATAATTTATCACCTCATCAATATTTTGCTCTCATTAGTGGATCGTTTCCAATTATATTTTTTGGTACGGTTATCGAATGGAGATAATGTTCATAGGCTTCATCGTTATCGAAAAATTTAATAAACGGTGAGACCATTATAAATGGTATGAGATGGTTTTCTGCACGAAGAAGGAAAATCCTAGTGTTTCTCATAGTAATTTTCATATCCTTCAATTTCCTGACGCTAACAGAGACAGAAAAAGAGACCAACATCTCCGTGCATCTCTCGAAAGCTTTACCACCCGTATATTATAACAGAACCGCCGCGGTGGGCTATGCATACAGATGGTACAACCTCAGAAATCCACATTATCAGGATTTCACCTCCAGCGGTGGAGATTGTGCCAATTTTGTATCCCAGTGTTTAATTGCGGGTGGATTGTCTCTGCACAACGGCACGAACGGCGTGGGTTACGGAGTATATCCCGACAGTGATAGACCCACACTTTACAGCAACGGCACGATTCCATATTGCGATTATCTTCATCTGAACCTCATCAACTACCAGCCGGTTAGATACGCGTATGTGACAACCGCAAACGCCACGATTCCATCGTGGATGGAGATAGGCGATGTCGTGATATTCGGCAACAGCACCGATCCCTGGCAGCATGCAATGCTTGTTGTATGGCGAAACGCCACGGATCTCGGTCTGGCCGCCCACACAACCGATGTGTGGAATATATCTTTCTGGACAGAACTCAGCTATTTTGGGAGAGCGAATTTCTATCACATCATTTCCACAGGATACAATAATACGGAATTCGTGTTCGAGGTAAAGGCTTCAACGCTAAATGTCCGTGTTGGTCCGGGCACAAACGACCTCGGAACGCTCTATCAGGATATAGGCGACATACACAGAGGCGAAAGATATGTGGCTTTCCAAACCGTCGTGGATTCAAATGGAAATGTGTGGTATCATTTCTGGTACGACGACCGCGCTGCCTGGTGCGCTGCAGTTTACGGTGGGAATGTTTACGCCGAGCCCGTGGGAATAAACAGATATCTGGAAGTGCATGTATCAAGGTACCTTAATGTACGCACAGGTCCAGGAACTTCCTACACAGATATTGGTGAGGTTTATCCCGGTATGCGGTTCTATCCAATTTATGTATTCAATGGAGCGAGTGGGAAATGGGTTGAATATTTCTGGGAAGGTAGAAAGGTCTGGAGTTATGAACCCTATGTATATCTTGGCAATTACACCCTTCCAGCAAAGAATCTCACCCGTGTATTTTTCGGATTTTACCCGTACTGGCTTGGAACAAATCACTCTTTTATTCAGTGGGATAAGATTTCACACATAGCATGGTTTTCGATATCTTTGAATTCCGACGGTACCGTGGCCAATTATAACGGCTGGCCCACCACTTGGGATTCTCTGGTAACGGATGCTCATATAAACAGCACCAAGGTGCTAATAACCGCAACGCTATTTGGCTCGACATCGATAGATACATTGCTCAGAAACTCCACCTACCGGGCAACCGCAGTTAATAATCTCGTAAACGCCGTGCTGAGCGGATACGCAGATGGGGTCTGCATCGATTTTGAGACACCACCCAGCGGTGATGGTTATTATCTATCGCTCTTTATGCGCGAACTTAAAGAGAATCTAACCGCTCAAAATCCGGATTACAGCCTTGCACTGTGTCTATCCCCATATCCATGGTCAACACAAGTATGGGGCGATGCGGGATTATTTGATGCGCTCAATTCATATGTCGATTACTATTTCCTGATGGGCTACGATTATTACTGGAGCGGAAGCAGTACCACCGGCGCATGCGGTGCGCTGTTCTCACCGAACGGCGTGGATGCATACGACGCTATTCTGAAATATCTCTCCTACGGTGCCAACAGAACGCGTTTCATCTACGGCGTACCCTATTACGGCTATGACTGGCCAGTTTCGTCCACATCGTATTCCACTCCGGGTGCAGCCACAACAGGTACTGGCTCATCAAGAACATACAGTTCCGCCATGTATTATCTGAGCGCTTACGGTGCCACGCTGCAGTGGAACACAACATTCAAATCGCCCTGGTTCTGGTATTATAACGGCACTGCATACAGACAGATATGGTTCGATAATGCCACATCAATCGGCTACAAATACGAACTTGTGAATAGACTGGATCTTGCAGGAGCAGGTACATGGGCACTTGGCTATGATAAAAGCACCACGGCGTTATGGGATATGATCTCCAGAAAACTTGGAAATTTCTCAATAGATATCTTATATCCGTCACCATCATCGGTTATCGGCGGAACCATAAACGGCACGGTAATCGTTAAAGGCGGCGCGCATTCGCTTAGATACCGTGTGAACGGTGGAAACTGGCAGAACGCATCTCCACGCATAAATCTGCATGATGAATGGAAATATGTTGGAGGTGTGCCTTACAGAGCTTATGTGCAGATTTGGAATTTTTACATTGATACAAACACGATGCTTCCCGGATACCTAACCGTGGAATTCGAAGTGAATAACTCTCTGGGATTCGTAAAAACATGGAACATAACATACTATGTTCAGAGAAATGTGGCTCTAAACGGTTCCGCTTTCGGTTCTTCGGATGCATATGCTCTCAACGACGACATCGATTATGTGGATCCCTATTCCGGATACGCATCAAATGACCTTGGAAAACCGCTTTATCTCGTTCTTCCGAGAAATTACACCATAAAAGGATTCAAATTCCATCTCTGGGACGGCGACGCGAGATACTATCAGTACAAGATTTCAGTATCCAGAGACAACAAAACATGGGTTGAGGTGGTTAACCGAACAAACGGCACATGGAGAGGCTGGCAGTGGGTGAATTTCGCACCGGGTTCCGTTGTGTGCAAATACATAAAAATAAATGTAACATACAATTCCGCAAACCAGTGGTACCATATAATCGAGTTCAAAGTATTCGCTTACGATGATCCTGTGCTTGCGGGTTTCGTAAAAGACAACACAGGCGTTCCACTGGCCAATATAACCTTGACCGTCAAAAATACCAGAACGGGAGAATATGTGAATGTAACCACAGATTCGCACGGGTACTATGAGGTATCGTTAACGAGCATTAATGCAACGCAGGGAGATCTGATCAATGTATCCATTTCCAGTCCGGGCTATTACGGCTACGGTACCATTAAAACAAATCTTCTGAACCCCGCACCCACTTTAAATATAACTGCAACACCGCAGCCAGTACCTGAACTGAACGGCACCATTGCGCTGATATCACTGATGCTCTTCATCGTTATTGCATTTAAGAAGAGAGAAAAGGGAAACCGCGGAGCCATCAGACCATAGCTTTCGCTCTCCTTTTTTATCCGCTTTAAGCAAAAGATATCTATTTCTCTGTTTCAACGGGATTATGAAATATTCTTCATAGTCTTTCCCGTTAAAAAGCACAAGCTTTGTCTTGTTTTCCGCTCTTTTTCCCGTGTTCAAATCAAGGTATTCGTATCTTACGAATGTGCCGTGATCCACCAGTTTGCGAACTTCTCTCTTACCTTTCTTGGTTATGGTAATTACCTCAGGCGGGTATTCCATGGTAGTTTGTATGATACCGGGATATTTATCGTTTTTCGTGTTATTAACTCATCGGGTAGTTCGGTGCTTCGCTTATAATATTCACATCGTGCGGGTGGCTCTCCCTGAGCCCTGCACCTGTGATTTTCACAAATCTTGCTTTTTTATGCAGTTCCGCTATGTTTCTGGCACCCACATAACCCATACCTGATTTCATTCCGCCCACAAGCTGGTACAGCACCTCTTTCACCTTACCCTTGTACGGCACTGCGGCTTCAACACCTTCAGGTACGAGTTTTCCACGTCCGAGCTTCCCGTATCTGTCAGAATGTCCCTTCTGCAGCGCTGCCACCGAGCCCATTCCCCTGTAAACTTTGAATTTTCTGCCCCCGATTATTATCTCCCTGCCCGGGGATTCCTCGGTGCCCGCAAGCAAACTGCCGAGCATTACACCACTAGCTCCCGCAGCCAGCGCCTTAACTATATCACCGGAGTATCTGATACCGCCATCCGCAATTACGGGCACATTATATTCCTTAGCCACATCGGCCACCATAGAAATCGCTTCCAGTTGCGGAACCCCTATACCCGCAACAACGCGGGTTGTACATATGGAGCCGGGACCTATGCCGACACGCAATCCGTCCACATCCAGCGCGATCAAGTCTTCAGCAGCCTCACGAGTTGCGATGTTTCCCACGATTATGTCTATGCCAATCACCGCACGCATCTTCTTTATGCTTTTCATAACATTTTCGTTATGCGCATGTGCGGTATCCACAACTATCACATCAACTTCCGCATTTTCCAACATTTTCGCCCTGTCAATATCAAAGGGTCCTACCGCGGCACCCACCATCAGCCTGCCCTCAGAATCGCGCGATGCATTCGGGTACTTTTCTCTTTTGAGTATGTCCTTTGCGGTTATAAGCCCCACAAGCTTACCATTCTTAACTATGGGGAGCTTTTCAATACGATGTTTGTGCATTATCTTTATCGCCTCGTCAAGGGTTATACCCTCCTCGGCAGTAATAACATCCCTAGTCATAAGCTCCGAGACCTTTATCTTCTCACCACTGTAAAAACGAATGTCTCTGTTTGTCAGTATACCAACCAGTTTTCCATCCTCAACAACAGGTAATCCCGCGATATTGTTTTCTCGCATGATTTTCTCCGCTTCTTCAATTGTAGTATCGGGTGTTATCGTGTGCAACTCTTTAATCACAAGGCTCTCCTCTCGTTTCACCTTGCGCACCATACCAACCTGCTCGTTCACGGGCATATTTCTATGTATAATTCCAAGCGCACCGAATTCGGCCATGGCTATTGCCATCCTCTCTTCCGTAACCGTATCCATGGGAGAGCTCAAAATCGGCACATTTAGGGTTATATTCCTCGTGATTTTGGAGGACACATCAACATCCTTGGGCTCAACAGAACTGCGCATCGGGAGCAAAAGCACATCGTCGAATGTGAGGCCCGTTATTGCGCTCCTCAATTTTTCTTCAAACATAGTGGTGTAATGTTTCAATGATTTAAAAGTTTCCCTGAAACCGGCGATGAAATGATGCCATAACAATCGAAGAAATAAAATTATATAATGATGCACTAGATATCCCATCTATGACAAACGGATTTAACATCCCAGAAAACATAAGATATGAGATGACATGGGAAGTGAAAGAGCAGCATGTGGCAAAAGGAGTGGGACTCGATGTAGAAGTGCTTTCCACACCACACCTCGTTTATTTTATAGAAATTACGGCCCACGAGACTATTAAAAAATATATACCCGAAACACACACTACCGTAGGTGTGAGAATATGTATAGATCATCTGAAAGCCACACCAAAAGGGGATTACATAAAAACCATCGCCACACTCACATCAGTCGAGGGAAAAAGATTGATATTCAAAGTAGAAGCATACGACTCAGACGGACTCGTTGCCAAAGGAGAACACATAAGGTACATAGTCAACAAAGAAAAATTCAAAAACAAAATTCTCAAAACATAAAAATATTTGAAAAGAAATTATTTCTCCACGAGAAACATCTCCAGAAGCTTGCCTATGGCCGATATGATTACCCCGATTCCGGCAAGGTAAAATCCGCCAGATACTAGCCCGTAGCCACTGGCAACATCCTCAGTGCTGTATCCATTGTTGATTCCGCCTGCAACTCCACCAAATCCCGCACCGACAACGAAGAGACCCACGGCGAAAAGGAACACTCCGACTATCACCAAGAGATCCATTATCAACTTCATATCCATCGGTTTTTTAGGTGCCGGCGGTGGATACTGGTACTGCTGCGGATAATAAGCCTGCTGCGGTTGCTGGGCTGGTTGCTGCGGTGGAGCTTGCGGAGCCGGCGGCGGTGCTGGCGGTGGTGGCGGCGGAGTCTCCCCACCCTGCGGCTGCTGTGGATTCGGTGGTGGCGGTGGCGGCGGATAATTTTCTCCATTACTCATCTTTTCTCACCCGGAAAGATATGTGCAAGCCACTATTTATATTTTGCGAGTTATTTAAGATTTAACATCTATTTTCTGCCCGTCCCTCACATACCTATCATTTTCAGTGAAAAAGATAATGATTATCATCGAAATCAATATGGGAACTAAAGCCACGAGCAGATTTGTGGTTATTCCCATCTCCGTTATAACAAAGGCGCCGACCAGCGGTCCAACAACCCAGCCGAAAGATATGAAACTGTTTAACAACCCTAATGCTGTGGCCCTTTCTTCAGGCACACTCATTTTTGCGACATAGGTATTTATCGAATTGAAATAAGCAGCCCATTTCATACCAGAGACTGCCGCAGCCAGAAACAGTAATGGTAGCGAGGTGGCAAGATAGTAGAGAATATATGTCACGAAATAGCCGAATAGACCTATGAGAACTATGGGTTTGCTGCCATATCTATCTGCCATTTTTCCGAAAAGATAGATCAGAAATGTGGAAACAAAGCTATCCATACCAAAATAATAGCCCACCCATTCATTACCGAATCTGTCTTTTATGAGAATTGAGAGAAACGAATAGACCATACCGGATGCAAGCATCAGCGTGAAAACAGATACAGAGAATATGGTGATATTTCTGTTTCTTTTCAAAAAGGATCTCAGATTCTCCCATTTTACCAGAACCCTACCGGGTCTGTCATATCTGAACATCGGTCTGAGATCAATCTTATCTCTCCTCTCTTCTTTGAACGGAAGCAGAATAAGCAACGCGATAACAAAAGGTATCACGGAAAAGATAAACACATAGTTTATTGGCAATATGCTTGTTATATATCCCCCCATAACATTGCCCGCCATAAACCCGATATTGGTGAATGTGTTAAAAACACCGAATCCCGCACCGGCATCTCTGGATATCTCGGAAATTAGAGCGCTCACTGCCGGAGTTTGTGCAGCGACGAAGAACCCTTGCAGACCGCGCAGTGCAAGAAACGCAATTATGTTCGTTACAAACCCCATAACAAGAAAGAAAGCGCCGCTGGAGATTATACCGAACATCACAAAGGGTTTTCTCTTCCCGGCGACATCCGATTTACTGCCCCAGAAATACTGGCCAAGAGTGGATGATAAATTAAAGAGCACGGAGAGCATGCTTATCATGATAAAAGTTGCTCCTAACGCTTTCAAATAATTCGGCAGGTACGGCCATGCCATACCCCAGCCCATATTTACGAACATAAACGCCACAGAAATGTGCCACAGTTTGCGATTCACATGGCGGGATTTTTTACGGTTATTTAAACATTTGTATGTGTATGCAATTAAAACGGAATGTATTTATTCGCATATACTATGATGTGTATGTGAAATGGTACACACGCATCGCCATGCCCGTTCTCCTCGCGCTCTTGGTCGTTTTTGCAATTTACATATCCGGACCTGAAAATTACATACCCATCGCTCAGGTTGTTATAACTTTCTTCGGTGCCGTGGGTACAGGATCAGTATCGTGTCTGTTTGTCGGCAGGGCACTTAATATAAATCCCCTTTTGCTCATATTCATAGTGGCATTTATGGAAAGCGATATGTCTCTATTTGTAACTCTCAACTACGATCTTTTGGCCACGCTGCCCTACCTTGGCAAGCTCCTTAAAAAATACGAAAATAAAGCAGGAGAAATCATCAAAAAAAGAAAATTCATCGAGGGACTTGAACTTTACACGATTTTTATTCTCATGTTCATCCCTGTTTACGGAACGGGAGCCATAACAATGAGCCTCGTGGGCAGGCTACTCTCTCTTAACTGGAAAAAGGTGTGGATTGCCATCTCACTTGCCTCGCTATCAAGGACGACCATCATAGTTTTAATTCTCTACGGGCTGATTACTTAAAATATCGTTGTAAAACTCAAAAACTGCACGGCTCACAGATCTCCACGAGTACCGCGATTCCACCAGTCCTCTGTCCACTTCGGGTGGTTTTTTAAGTGCGGATTTGATCGATTCTTTCAGTTTTTTCCAGTCTCCGGGCGGCACCATTTTCCCAAGACGCCCGTGCATCAACACTTCAGGTATGCCCCCAACCTCGGTACCTATAACGGGAGTGCCAGAAGCAAGAGCCTCTATGAGAACCATTCCAAATGACTCGCCGCCTATGGATGGAAGTACAAATAGATCGGCTGCGGAGTAGAGAAGCGGAAGTTTATCATCGCTCACATATCCCAAGAAACGGATGTTGTTCGCTTTGATGCTCCGTGCATAGCTTTTTAAAAATTTCTCCATAGGACCTTCCCCCGCGATTAAAAGATGTGCATCGATGCCCTTCATTGCCTTGATAAGTGTATGGACGCCTTTTTTGGGTGCGAGTCGTCCCACATAGAGAACAATTTTATCGTATTCCAGCCCCATCTTCTCGCGGGCCAGATATTTATCCACAGGTCTGAAACGCTCCGTATCGACACCGTTCGGTATAACCACATGCCTGTCTATTCTCGCGAAGTACTCTGCAAAATTTTTTGCCGATGAGGACACAGAAATCATACCATCCGCCATCTCGAGAGATTTAGATACCACCGGATAACCTCTGGAAAACGCGCTCCATAAAAGCTCGGCGTCGTCCCAGAATGTAACGGTGTGATTCGTGATAACCCCTTTCATACCCCATCTGCGAGCCTTTCTGAGCGCGAGAAGAGATATACGCGCAAATATGTGATGGGAATGAACAATGCTGTAATCCTCCGTGGAGAATATCTCATCGAATTTCTTGGATGCTAGAGGCGAAACATTCTGACGAAAAAACGGCTCTTTTATCCCGGGAATCTCCCGTATTTTCAGGGGCACTTCAAAATGGTTCCTCTCCCTTTTATTCGTTATGATTTCAACCTCGCAGAAGCGTGATAGATATTTCGCAAGATCGCGAACATGCGTTGCCACCCCACCCGCGTGAGGAGCAAACCACTCACTTACAATAGCGATTTTCATAGCAACACGGATTATGGCAATGACCGATATAATCTTAAGCCCCTGACCTCAAACAGCCACAGAACCGCAAACATTATTTTATGATTCCTCATGGGTGTGGTATGAGGGCTTTAATAAGTGTCTCGAATAAGGAGAAACTTGATTATCTCGCAAAGGAACTTCACAATCTCGGTTTTGAACTCATAGCCACGGGCGGCACTTACAGTTACATACGACAGCTGGGGATTCCCGTAACCAAGGTGGAAGATATAACATCTTTCCCAGAGATCCTTAACGGAAGGGTGAAAACTCTGCATCCCAAAATCCATGGAGGAATTTTAGCAAAAAGTCCCGAGGATTTAAAAGATACCGATATAGAACCCATAGACATCGTTGTTGTGAACCTCTACCCGTTTGAAAAATTCGTTGAGGCCGATGAAGATACTCTTATCGAAAATATAGACATTGGGGGCGTTGCGCTTCTACGAGCGGCTGCTAAAAATTATGAAAGGGTTGTCGTTTTATCATCTCCATCACAGTACGAAGAGGCCGTGAAAATCCTAAAAGAAGGCAAAATGGATAAAGATACGAGAAGAAAATACGCAATGGAGGCTTTCGCGTGTACCGCGAAGTATGATGCTTTAATTTACAATACGCTGTGGAAACGATTCTCAGAAGATTTCCCTCCTCATTTCATATACTGCGCGGATAAGGTTATGTCGCTCAGATACGGAGAGAATCCTCATCAGAGAGCGGCATATTACGCAGATTTCGGGTTCAGATTCACGCAGTTGCACGGTAAAAAACTCTCATATAACAACATCCACGATATGAACGCTGCATGGAACATTGTTATGGAGTTCAACGACCCCGCGGTGGCAATAATAAAACACGCAAATCCGTGCGGCGCGGCGCTCGGTGAAGATGTCAAAGACGCGTATCTCAAAGCCCTAGAAAGCGACCCCATCTCCGCATATGGCAGCATAGTGGCATCGAACAGAACTGTTGATAAAGATGCAGCGCTTGAGATGAAAAAAATGTTCATAGAGGTTATAATCGCACCGGATTTTTCAGATGATGCCCTTGAAATACTCACCCGAAAGAAAAATCTGAGACTGATAAAGGTCGAAAAATGGGAGAAAACAGGCTACGAT
>WAOZ01000199.1 GCA_015520975.1 DHVE2 group archaeon
GCGTTATGTTGTATGAGTACCACTCAAAGAATGAGGTGTTGTAATTTTCCATCGCAATATCGCATTTTGTTATGTTGAACCGCACATCGTCTATTGTTTTATTTACGAAATCCACACTGTAATTCTCAGGGACCTGAAACATTAATACGCCGCTTCCGTTCATATCGTTGCCGTATCTGGTTATGTTCTGATATATCTCTATCTCCTGAATGAGCATCTCGGTGGCGTTTAAACGCGTATCTTTATATGCGCTGCTGTTGAGTATCACGGCAAACGAAAAATTCTCCAGCATGCCATAAAACGCCGCACCACTTTCATCCGCAGTATCGGTATTCTCCGGGCTTTGCGCATATCTCGGAAGCAGTGCAAAAATCTGATATGTGGCATTTTTCGTGTCGTTATCTGCGGTCTCATTCACATATCTGTACTCTGCGATGGCGTCTTTCATTTTTTCGATATTATCGAATATCGATTCGTTCAGAGATATGTTGAGCGTATCGGGAAGCGAGTCCTGAATGGATAGAATCTTGAGCCCCATCGCCACATAATCTGCCGGAGATTGGATTGTTATTAACGAGGGCGTTTCGTTTGTTATGTTTTCCTCGAGTTTGAGTGCGTTTAATATGTTTTCTTTGTGAAGTGCATATCCCGTTTTGCTCACGCCCACGATTATTACATTATCCCCCTCCGTCCCGAATGTATCCACGATTTTCTCATATGTTTTATAAGCATTATTTTTTAGTTCAAATCGCCCGGTATCCACACCTATTTTCATCTGGGCCGCGTAATATCCTGAGAATATCAAACTTACGAGAATTGCGAATACCACCGCTTTAGGATACTTTGCGATGTACTCACTCAGCACAGAACAGATATGGTGTGCGCAATATTTATAATATTTGGCAACAGATTAATTGAGTGGCACTCTTTCAACCTGCAATCTGTCCCATGTGGGATACTCCTCCACCTCGTATGCTTTCCACGGCAACTCGGATGCGATTTCTTCAAGTATGTACGGCGATATCTCCACACGGTTTCGGCGAATGGCCATAAGATTATCCGAGATTTCGTACTGTTTTCTAAGATACTCGTAGATTTTCTGCGGTTCATCGCCTTCAATTATTCCGAGAATCAGGGTCGCATCATCGGTTAAAACCTCATAGTCTCGTTTGATGTTCTTAGCTCTTCGAAACATGCGGTTTCGCATCTGCACGCCATCTTTGTACGCTGATGAGCAGTAATGAACCACTATATCCCAGCCCATGGATACTATTTTTCTGCCTAATTCTTCGCTGCCCAGCACTGCGGAAGATATATCGTTCTTCGGCTCATAGCCTCTGCTGTTCAGCTCGCGATAGTTCGTTTCGGAGAATTCAAGTTCGTTGAGATTCACAAATACACCCATATTCTCCGCAAATTTCACAAGTGAAATTATCTCACTCTCCTTGTCAGGGAGCACAGGGATCTCAATGCCCGCGTCCATGCCCTGCTCCATTGCCCAGTTTAGCCTTTTCTCAAATATAGAGCCTCTCATACGGTCCCACATCACGGGCGGCGGATGAAAACGAATCTCATCAAGCCCGGCATCTGCAAGTTTTTTAATGTCATCTCGACCACCGCTGGCGGTGTATAGATGTATGTGATGCTTTTCGCCAAATGTCTCTTTCAGAAGATCTATGTAATGCACAGTTCTATCTATTCTGGCGATGGGATCTCCACCAGTGATTCCTGTGCCCAGTGCGTCAATGAGCTTCGCTTCCATAATCACATCTTCATCGCTTTTAACGGGCATCTCATCGGCGAATATCACATCACGCGCCATTTTTTCGGAGCTTAGAGGACAGTAAAAACATCCTGCCGAGCAGATCCCGGTCACAAATAAAACCATCTTTGCACCGAGTGTGCACAGCTCGCAACCTTTTACCACGGACTTGGTTGATAACGAACCGAGAGGGCGCTCAATCATCATCTGCCTTCATCCTGTGATTGTATATAAATTATGGTGCTTGATGTCTTTGTGCTACCTTTTGAATAGCAAATATGACATCACAAATTGGTCAAAGCATCCAGTGCCGATTCGACGAGCAATTCTTCCGTAGTTTTCAAATACTCGCATCCAAAGCCAGATCTCCAGGAATCTCTGTAAAGCTCATCCGATATCGCCAGCGCAACAGCCAGCTCCACATCTCTGAACTCGGCGATGCTCATCAGCGCTGAACTCTCCATTTCAACGCCAAGAATGCCGCGTTCGGCGTATGTTTTTACTTTATCTTCCGTCTCTCTGAATAATGCATAGGTCGTCCATATTCCTCCTTTGAAGATTTTGATTTTATCTTGTTTAACTCTCCGTTTTATAGCATCCTCGAATAGAGCCAGCAATCTTCTGCTCGGTCTTGGCACATATTCTGGTGGCATATAATGATACCTTGTTCCCTCCTCTCGCAAAGCCTACGCAGGCAGTATTATGTCTCCAATGAGGATCGGTTCATTTATTGCTCCCGCTTCGTCTACCATCAGAAAATATTTCCCGCCAGTGGCTATGGCTGTTTCAAATGCAACCGCAGATGCCGGCGCCCCGGAATATGGTCTAACAATGCATACTCTTTCACCCTCATACTTTCCCGTAAATACCCTAAAAACATATGTGCATTCCTCTTTTATTTCTATATTTTCCAAGACCTGCTCCGCATGCTGTGTGGCTATCGTCGTAAAAATAATGAGATATGATTCAAAGAGTTTTAAATTTTACCCGCACGCAAAATAAAAAAAGATCGAGCAACCACAAAATTTAAGCAACCGATGAGCATTGTTACCTTATGGACGAGCAAACCGCGCTGAAATACTTCGGTCGAGAAAATTACCGTCGCGCTCTGGAAGGGTTTTTAGAGCTTCTGGAAGAGGCTAGAAAGGAAGGCGATAAGGAGAAAATCGCGCATACTTCGAATTTTGCTGCTCTGTGCCTGTATTTCCTGCATCAGCCAGAAGATGCTCTGGATTATTTCGAGATTGCGCTTAAACACACAGAAGGCGACGATAAGATGAAAGTGCAGGCAAACATCGACGAGGTGAACAGATTCGTGGAGCGCATTAAAAAAGATATAGAGGAGATAGAAACTCGTCTTGAAAACGAGACGGATACGAAAAATAAAGGTATCCTGCTTAGCAATCTCGGATTGCTGCACTACCTAATCGGACATAGCGCAGAGGCAGAAGAGAGCCTCAAAGCCGCGGAGAAGATTTTCCGAAATTTGAACGATAGCATTGCACTCGGCGCGATTTACACCAATTTAGCACTTCTTTACGACGATATGCGTCAGCTTGATTATCTGCACCGCGCTCTGGATATCTTCGAGGAAGAGGGGCATATAAAAGGGCAGATTGACACGCTCCATGCTCTTGCACTTTACTATCTATTCGAGGATTCTTTCGAAGAAGCGTATTACTTTGTTAAAAAAGAACTGGCACTGCTGGATCACATCGATAACCACGAGATAAAAAAACGCGCGTACGAGCTTGCCGCTGATCTGTGCATGGAGCTCGGAAAGGTGGATGAGGGTATGAAATTCACCGAGATGGCTTCAAAACTTTAGCTTTATACAATCCCTCATCTTCGAACACAAGGTCGTGTTTCATCAGAACCGCAATATTGTTTTTTATTATGTTTTCCCGCGTGTTGAAAATCAGAGCCAGCGTCTCAATATCGATCCCGGACGATTCAAATATTGCCTCGAACACCATACGGTGGAATCTTTTAGTGAGTACCGTTGCATAAACCCGATCGAACCATATATATTCTTCGAGTTTGCGTTTTGCGTGGATCTTGGGCGGAATCTTGCCCTGCCTGAAATCTTCGATCACATTGTTATTCACCATATTAACATCGATCCTGTATCTCCCGGTATGCGTGTACGCTACGATTCGAACCAGATAAGGAACCGTGCCCGTGGCCGGTAATGAGAAAAACTTTTCGGGAGTGAGTAGCCCTCGCGGCTCTCCGCCTGCAGTCTGGAGCGGTATGAAACGAATCATGGCTTTTTTGAAGCCGGGGTCATCAAAAATCCATTTGCTTGGCTCTATATCGCCTTCAAACACCTTTACAGAGCCCATACCGTTCCCGAGAACCCGGATCTCCTTTATCGGATCGTTGAATTCCCATTTGCCCCAGCGCTGGGGCGCTGTAAGCGATATCTCAAGAGCCATGAATTTTCGGGCAAATATGTCATAAAAAGAGTTGCAGATTCTACCGTTAAATCGGAGCATGAGGTCAAGAAGCGGGCGGTATTTCATCTGCTTTGCTTTCAGATACTCCTGCCTGTACGCATCACCCTCCAAGCCGACGCGGTCCAAGAACTGCTCAAAGTCACTCATTCCATATCCCCCAGCTTCTTCTCTACGCCATCGTAAAACTTCGAACAATCAATACCTATTTCTTTGCAGTAAATCAGCGCTGCAATATCGGGAATTATGTATCTCACATCGTTGCGTATCATATTTATGGAGATGAGAACATCCTTTCTGTTTTTACCAGTGGTTTTGCATATGTGGTCAACTATAAGCGTGAACACATCCTCAAGGGGCACATACGAATCTATATCCTCTTCGGTAACCCGGAAATCCAGAGGTATCGTTATTCCTCTGAGCGGGAATGTCGGCACATAGTATCCGTTTTTTTCCTCCAAAAGCCCTGCATCCACACATATTGAAAAGAGTCTCTTCGCGTAATCTGCGTCTATCCAGTGTCTTCTAAGGGTGAAGATGTTCACAAAATCCCTTTCTGTGAGCTCCTTTTTGGAAGTGATATTATACACATATGCTACAGCGTATTTCAGTCTTGATGCTCTTGAGTCCATTTGCATATTGCACCCCTTCTTTGCAAATATATCTCTCCGCTCGATAACCGAACTGCAATATTTTTTGAGGTTATAACCTTTTTGCCTCCCAGAACTTGAAATCTTTTTATCATATCAAGATTGTAGGATTTCAGCGCCACATTGACAGTTAACTCCAAGATATCCTCAATTCGCGTTCTTCTGTAGAGAAGCGCATCGTTCACAACCGCCAGATCCGCACCGCTTACAAGCACATCCATAACATCGTCCACAACACGCGGCGCGGCGTCCACCCACAGCTCAAATATCCCTGAAAGCTCGGAATACACGCCAAAATTCATCTCTCTGCTGTTGTAGAAATCCACATCAATGAGGTGAAGAATGCTTTCCTCCTCCGCGTTTTCGACGAATTTTTCAGGTGTTAAACCATCAATTTTTCCCCGTTTCACGACATGCGTTTTTATGCAATCCACACCGCACTTACATGCGCCGAGGTTTATTATTTTTTCTTCGAATCTTCGTGAGGATGACAAGTTAAGCACCACCTAATAAAAAATTGTAGATAGAAACGAAAGCATAGAGATAGGAAAGAGCGGAATGGATAGAGGAATTGAGAGACCATCTACGATAGAATCTTTTAATTCTGTGTTTCAGGATACTGAACCATTGCTCAATAGGATTTCTCTTACCGAATGTTATATGTTGCCAAGGTAAGCCGAGTCTCTGCAAAGCCCAGGGATACCACGGTCCGCCGTCCACATACACTTTCGGTTTGTTTGCGCAGGATTTAAGCACTTTCTTTAGAAATAAAAGAGCGTCCAGAGATGAGCGAGATGATGTTAAATGCACAGCAATAATCTCGCGAGTGTGAATATCAATAGCTGCCCATAAATAATGCCATTTTTTCCTCAGTTTTATTTTTGTTTCATCAATAGCAATATCAGATCTTTCTTCTCTATGTTGAACAGTTTTTCTGCTCTATGATACCA
>WAOZ01000200.1 GCA_015520975.1 DHVE2 group archaeon
ATTTGGTATATTGGTGTAGAGAAGTATAGTTTACGGGAGCATTTGCATTGGTGAATAAAACACCCAAGATACCGTGTTTACGCGTATTTTACAAGATTATTCTCATTATCAATTGCTTTACCAAAAGAAAAATATATGGATTGATACATGTTGCATTTGTTAAACGAATGTTTAACGGAGGAGAAAAATGGCTGAGAAAAGTATAATTGCGGCGCGTGTGCCCGAAGAATTGAAAATTCAACTTGAAGAGCTGTGCACGCTTGAGGGGAAAACCGTGTCAGATGTAGTTAGAGATCTCATATCCGAATACATAAAATCCAAGGAGGAAGAGTGGCAGAGAGTCAAACTCTGCGTTCGCATCCCCAAAAATATACTTTCACAGGTTGACATATTCATCGATCGCGGTTTCGCTTTGGACAGGGAGCATGTGATAAACGAAGCGTTGAACATATGGCTGAGAGTCAAGAAAGCGGAATATCGGAAGAATTGGCGTGAGGAATTGCTGAATGCGTTGAATGAGGCTTCAGAGCTTCATCTTTGAATCAGGGATGGGACGCGGGGCAGGGGCGTTAATGCCCTTGACCCCTTAAATGGTGAAAAGAGGTGATGAAATATGATATGTGTGATATGCGGAAAAGAGGCGAAATATAACGAGAAACTCAATGTGTATTACTGTGAAAAGCATGGTTTCACAACCTGGATTAAAGAAGCACCTGAGATGATAGATATCCCGATAAAGATCGTGGGGGAGGCGAGAGTAGATGGAGAGGTTGTACTGGGATGAATACACCTGGCCCGAGATAGAGGAACTGCTCAAAAAAGAACCACTCGTTATTTTACCTGTTGGAAGCGTGGAGGAGCATGGACATCATCTACCACTGAACACCGATTTACTGCAACCTCTGTATCTTGCGGAGAAACTTGCCCTTGAACTAAATGCGCTGATACTTCCTCCTGTGGCTTACGGATGGACAATGACAATGATGGGCTTTCCCGGCACCATATCGCTCAGATTTGAAACCCTTAGAGCACTGATATACGATATACTGAAAGGTGCGGTGCAGCACGGAGCAAAGAAGTTTCTGGTGATATCTGGGCATGCGAGTTCGAATCATATGTGTGCTCTTCGACTGGCTTGCGAGGAAATAATCAAAGAGCATCCTGAGGTTCAGATAATGCTCCTATCGGATTATCACATCGCTTACAAGTACAGAGGAACAATAGTTCCTGAAGATGACAGTCATGCTGGCGTTTTGGAAACATCTCGAATAATGGCCATACGGCCAGAGCTTGTGCATGAAGGAAAGATGAAATATTCGAAAAAAGAGTATGTGCCGTATTCGATAATAACAGATTACAGAGAGATATTTCCATACGGCACTATGAGCAATCCAGAGGGTGCAAACGCCGAGCTCGGCAAAGAGATAAATGAAAAAATATATCACGAGTTACTGGATTTAATTAAAACCAAGTTTCATTTATGAGCTTTTTTGAACACCACAATTACGAATATCAGGGATATGATTGCCACGGGCAAAGTGAATTCGGGCACTATGTACGATTTTTGCTGTACAACTCCGTAAGTGTTGCTGTTAGAATAGTCGTACCATACATAGTAGTATGTGCCATTGATAGGATCCGCAGCGACATCGGGTGTTCTTTCCGAGTCCGCGGTGTTCGTTATATCCACAGGAGAGGTTGTTGCGGCTGAACCGTTGGTATAATAAACCGCTGAAAATACATCGTAGGCAACACCCACAGTTTCAACCCATGTCACGACGAAATCCTTGCCATCAAATGCGGAGTTTGGATATGATACCCCGGTGGAGCCGGTGGTTCCAATCTGCTCGGTGAGTGTAACAGTACCTGTGGAATTGATGAATGAAGCATAGATGGGATATGTGCTGGAAGCGTTTACATATGTAATAAAGAATACACCCGAACCTGCGGATACTTCTGGATAGTCAAATACTGCGCCTGTTGAGGCACCATCTGCAACGGTAAAATCAGGTGTTAACGGTGCACCTGTATCGTTAAATATTCTTGCGGTTATATTGTATACTCCCGTGGTTGAGGTGGTGTTTCTCCATACAACTATAAACTCCCTTGAAACGGGATCGTATGCAACAGCGTTTTTCGCGTGAGAATGTGATGTATCCAGAGATATAGAAAACGATGGTTGCGGCGTCGGGTTGGTTAGATTATAATAAACAAACCTTCCGTGGTTATCATAGGATGTATCGCTCCATACAACAAAAAACTTCGATGCTCCGTAGGCCAATCC
>WAOZ01000201.1 GCA_015520975.1 DHVE2 group archaeon
AGATAGAACAGGCTGAGCGTTATTTGAAAAATATGGAAGAATTATACGAACTGCTTATGAGATTCAACTACCCCTCTGGATTTCTAAATATAAAACCCAAACAAGATATGGCTCGGGGCCTTGTGGAGAAGACGCGTGGTGAATTTATAATGGCGATAATGAACCAAAAACTGCAGAAACGAATAGACTCATTTTTTGCCTCTAAGAAAGAATAAGATTAAATATGTGTTTATTTTTGATTAACCGTGGATAGACCTACGAAAATAGTGGTTATGGGCGACGATCCGGAGCGTGTGGCGGAGGATTATCTCGACAAAACCGTCATTTTGATTTATAATAAAAAGATGAAACCATCTGCAGCGGTGCTTACCCGAAAAAATGTCAAACCCGTGTTTATGCCCTTTGAGACATATCCCGATATAGATTGTCTATCTCAGATTAGAGATGTGATTTATTACCTTCTTAATTCTTCATACATAAAAATTGATGATAAAGTGCTATTTGTTTTTTCAAAAAAGGGTGAATATCATCAGCTCTATTTTGATATGAGTATGCTCAAAAATGTGAGACTGATAGAATCTGTCTCAGATAGAATAAAAAAGGAGGTTATGGAAAAGATTCTTCAACTTGCAATGATGATCGTCCACAGAGGTAAAGAGGGTCAGCCTGCCGGTGCTCTCTTAATTGTTGGTGATACGAAAAATGTTATGAAATATGCAATTCAAAAAATATACAATCCTGCCAGGGCCATGGATAGGTTTGAACGAAGTGTTCTCAACGATGAGAATCTCGACAGCATCCGGGAATATGCGATGATGGATGGTGCTACCATTATCAATGAAAGAGGAGAGGTTATAAGTTTTGGTGTCTATATAAAAAACTTGGAAATTCAGGATAAGGATCTGATCGAAGAATGGCTCACAGGAAACTATGGGGGCCGGCATCTCGCAGCCAAAGCAATAACGAAAAAAACAAAAGCCATATGTGTGCTTGTTTCTTCCGAAGGAATAATAAGAATATTCAGAGATGGAAAGAAAATACACGAGTTTGGAATTTTATGATTTCAACTCTATTTCAATATGAATACCATCTGGAATTTGAATACGCATTAACTGTCTGAGCGCTCTTTCGTCGGCATCGATATCTATGAGTCTTTTATGTATACGCATCTCCCATCTTTCCCAAGTTTCACTTCCCTCGCCATCGGGTGCTTTTCTTACAGGAACAACAAGGCGTTTTGTGGGGAGCGGTATCGGACCATGTAATTCAACGCCAGTGCGCTCGGCAATCTTCTTAATTTGCTCGCAAACCTCATCAACCTTTTTATGGTCAGTGCCGCTTAATCTTATGCGTGCTCTGTAAACAGCCATATATATCACCAAAATTAATAAAATAGTGAGAAGATTACATCTGTTTCTTTTCAACTTCTATACACTGTCCAGCCGCAACGGTCTGACCCATATCTCTCACTGCAAAGCGCCCAAGCTGTGGTATCTCTTTCACGGGCTCGATTACCATCGGTCTCGTTGGCACAATTTTTACGACAGCGATATCTCCGGTCTTGATGAAATCTGGATGGTCCTGCTTAGTCTGACCCGTGCGCGGATCCAGTGTTTTGATTATCTCCTCAAATCTGCAGGCGACCTGTGCTGTGTGTGCATGGAACACTGGAGTGTATCCAGGTGCAATCACGCTTGGATGATTGAGTACCACAATCTGCGCAGTAAAGCTCTTTGCGACGGTTGGTGGGTTGTTCACATGACCGCAGACATCTCCTCTCTTGATGTCCTTCTTGCCTATACCTCTAACATTGAATCCGATGTTGTCTCCAGGATATGCCTCTTTCATTGGTTCGTGGTGCATCTCAATGCTCTTCACTTCTCCGCTCTTGTTTGCTGGCATGAATATTACTTTATCGCCAACACGGAGCACGCCGGTTTCCACACGACCCACAGGCACTGTACCTATTCCAGTTATGCTGTAAACATCCTGAACCGGTATACGGAGTGGTTTATCTGTTGGCTTTGGAGGAACTTTGAGGTTGTTAAGCAGCTCTATGAGCGTTGGCCCCTTCCACCAGGGCATATTCTCGCTCTTCTTCATCACATTGTCTCCGTAATAACCGCTTATTGGCACGAACGGGACATCTTTCCAGCCCACCGCTTTGAGAAGCTTCTCCACTTCTGCTTTAACTTCTTCGAATCTCTCCTTGCTGTATGGGGGCTTTGTTGCATCCATCTTGTTGATTGCAACGATCATCTGCGGAACGCCCAGCGTTCTTGCAAGGAATATGTGCTCTTTTGTCTGCTCCATAACACCTTCAGGTGCAGCCACTATGAGTATCGCAGCATCGGCCTGTGAGGTTCCCGTGATCATGTTCTTTACGAAGTCTCTGTGTCCAGGAGCATCAATGATTGTGAAATAGTATTTGTCTGTCTCGAATTTTCTATGCGCCACATCTATGGTCAGACCCCTTTCTCTCTCTTCCTTCAGGCGGTCCATAACGAACGCAAATTCAAATGTGCTCTTACCGAGCTTCTCAGCCTCCTGTCTGTACTGGTCTATGATTCTCTGATCGATCTCACCGTGCTCGTAAAGCAGGCGACCTACTGTCGTGGATTTGCCATGGTCAACGTGTCCAATGAACACGATATTCAGATGGGGTTTGTTGCTTGCCATTTTCATACCTCCTTTCTTTTTCTGTCTCCCATATACCCATTATATATAAATCCTTTTCCTCAAACTTCCGCATAATACTTTTCGTCATACGGCTCTGGCTTGAGCCCTTTCCTCTCACGAATCTGGCGCACAATCTGTGGCTGCAGATCCCTTGGCACACGCTCGTATCCTGCGTTTTCAGTGCTCCAGAGTACTCTGCCTCCCGTGGCGCTGCGTATCGCCGATGCGAAACCGAACATCTCCGCAACCGGGGCTTTCGCGAGTATTATTGTCTGGTACTCTTCCTGCTCCATGTCCAGTATCACACCTCTTCTCTGCTGAATCTCCCTGGTCACCGCGCCCACGAGTTCCATAGGTACATTCACATATATTTTCTGCACGGGCTCAAGAAGAATCCTGTTGCCCTGACACATTGCGCCGTAAATGGCGTTTCTCACAGCCGGAATAACCTGCGCTGGACCTCTATGGATACTGTCCTCGTGAAGCTTGGCATCGACAAGTTTTACTTTCACACCATAGAGTTTCTCATTTGCAAGAGGACCTTTTTCAACAGCCTCGAAAAATGCCTGCTTTACAAGTTCCATGGTTTCATTAAGATACTGAACGCCCCATGTCATATCAAGAAGCATATTGGGTCCCCTTATGGCTTCAACCTTCTTTGCTTCATCTCTGTTCATACCCAGCTCTTCAAGTTTTTTGGCGAGCTCTTTTCTATTTTTGATTCTGTCCGCCTCTTCGATCTCGCCATCAACTATGGCTTGAACTACGCTCTCTTCAAGAGGCTCCACCTCAATATAGAATTTGTTGTGCTTGTTCGGTGATTTTCCCTCAAATGGCCCTCCTTTGTGATCTACGGTTTCTCTATACACAACTATCGGTGGAGAGGTTATGACCTCAACACCATAATCGTGCGTGATACGGTATATGGTGACTTCCAGATGCAGCTCTCCCATACCGCTCAGCAGATGCTCACCTGTCTCCTGATTTATCTCCACTTTAAGACTCGGATCGGCCTTTGAGATTGTTCTGAGCACTTCAATAAGTCTCGGCAGATCCTTGGTGTGCTTTGCTTCAATGGCAACGGTCACCACAGGCTCGCTGTAATGTTTCATAGGTTCAAAGGGCTCGATATCCGGGATGGATGAGACTGTAGAACCAGCAATGGCATCTCTCAATCCGATTATTGCGGGGATGTTTCCAGCAGTCAGCTCATCAACTTGAATTCTATCTGGGCCAACCATCATCGAAAGTTGCTGAATGCGATATTTTCTGTTGCCCATGCCGGCTATATAGAGCTCCTGACCTCTTCTCAGAGTGCCGCTGAAAAGCCTGCCTACGGCCACCTCGCCGGCGTGGGGATCCATAACTATTTTTGTTATCATCATCGCCACCGGGCCTTTTGGATCACATTTCAGCATAGCCTGGCCGATTGGTGTATCCACATCTCCTTTCCAGATTTTGGGAATTCTGTAAGCCTGTGCCTCTCTCGGATTTGGAAGGTGCTGAATAACCATATCCAGAACTATTCTGTGAAGAGGTGCCTTTTTGGCAAGTTCCTTTTGCTGCTCGTTTTGAAGATGCTCATAGATGTCCTTGAATGTTATACCTGTTTTTTTCATATAAGGCACGCTTATCGCCCAGTTGTGATACGCGCTTCCAAATGCAACGCTTCCGTTTTCTACGCGTACCATCCATTTATCTTTTAAATCCTCAGGAGCGTATCTCCTTATCAGTTTGTTTACTTCCTTTATTATTTTTTCAAATCTTGCCATCATCTGCTGCCCATCAAGTTTGAGTTCGTTAATCAATCTGTCAACCTTGTTTATGAAAAGAACGGGCTTGACCCTCTCTTTAAGTGCCTGTCTCAGCACAGTCTCTGTCTGAGGCATTACACCTTCAACTGCACATACCACGAGTATCACGCCATCCACCGCGCGCATTGCTCTTGTAACATCACCGCCAAAGTCCACATGTCCAGGGGTATCCAGCAGATTGATGAGGTACTCATTTCCTTCGTATTCGTGAACCATGCTTGCCGCAGCGGTGTTTATGGTTATACCTCTCGCCTGTTCCTGCTCATCAAAATCAAGAACGAGCTGCTTACCGGCAAGTTCCTCGCTCATCATTCCCGCACCAGCAATTAGATTATCGCTGAGCGTGGTTTTGCCATGGTCAATGTGCGCAACGGTGCCGATGTTTCTTATGTATTCCACCTTTCTCATTATTTCGAGAGCCTTTCGGATATTATCTTCCTTCCTTCCCATTTACACCACCATTTTTATCGTGCGGATGCTGCCACGCGTTCAATTTCCTCCTTCTTTGAGACCGCATAGCTGCTTATATCATTTCTGGCAGCCTTTATTATCTCGTCTGCCAGACATTCTTCTATTCTCTTCGGATTTTTAAATGATGAATTCACAGCGCCAACGGCTATGTTTCTGAGAGCAATATCCAGCCTTCTGGATGGAGAAACATCCACCGCTTTTGGGACAGCTATACCTGCCATTTTCAGGCGCGTAACCTCTTCTCGGGGAGCGGCATTCTGAATCGCATCCACCAAAACCTGGATGGGGTTCTGCTTTGTCTTCTTTTCAATAATTTCAAAGGCTTTTTTAACAACATTGTAGGCACTCATCTTTTTGCCCGTGTATTTTTCGGTTCGCATCATATTATTTATGAGGCGCTCCACAACATTTACATTTACTTTGCCCAGATGTTTTTTCACATGCCTTCCGTGGGTGTGGAGAACAAAGCGAGCGTCCAGATTTATGTATTTTGCAAGGCCCGGATCCTTTATAACCACATCATCGGTGCTGTATTTTCCGAAAATGAGGAATTTGTATTCTGCCATATTTCATCACCTCACAGGCTTCTCTTTCCTGCCACGAACCAGCTCTATCAATGCGATTCCGTTTACCTTGACAACCTTGTATCTGACTCCAGGGATGTCTCCCTTAGAACGGCCCAATCTGCCGCCTATACCTTCAATCACAACTTCGTCGTGCTCGTCTATGAAGTTTATCGCCCCGTTTCCAGGAGCGAATGCCGTAACTACCCTGCCGTTTTTGATCAACTGTACCTTAACACACTTTCTGATAGCGGAGTTTGGCTGTTTTGCCTCAATACCGACTTTTTCAATAACGATACCCCTTGCCTGTGGAGCACCCTCTAAGGGGTCGCTCTTTTCCTTTAAACGCAGAACTCTGCGCTTGTAATATCTATCGCTCCAGCGAAACTTTTTCCGATCTTCTTGAAGTTTTCTTGCAGTATACAACCCATTAGGCATAGCGCATCACCTTGAGTATGGCACCTAAACGGATGCCTATATAAAAATTTTATTCACTGATGACATTAGAACATTGCTATTGTGGGGGCATAATACAGAAATACGATAAAAGCGTTCTGCCACAGGTGAAACCCGGCAAAATAGAGAGAGTGGCAGCGAAAATAATTGCGAAGTGGCTAAAAAAAGGAAATATGGCCAGAGCGATGAGGGACATACTCCCTTATTCGGGACTTTCGTACTATGAGAGAAATACGGTGGCTACTATTGTGCACAATGTGGTGCGCTACAAAAAACTTTATGACTATTTGATGGAAAAAAAGGGAATTCCTAATACGCCATA
Organism: DHVE2 group archaeon; assembly: GCA_015520975.1. Lineage (GTDB taxonomy): Archaea > Thermoplasmatota > Thermoplasmata > Thermoplasmatales > Aciduliprofundaceae > S143-98. The sequence goes on from WAOZ01000201.1 coordinate 6,306, forward strand.
TAACTATGTGAAGTTATCAAAAAATAAGGTATCTTGGGATATGGAGATTCCATATCATATCCAAATATCGGCATCAGAAAAACTTGCAGAAATACTCAAAGACAATCCGGAATTTGAGAGAATAATCAATAGAGAACCGCAAACAACGCTCTGTACGAATTTTATAAAAATTACGAGAGAGAATCTTATCGAAAATCTGAAACTTGAAGGATTTGAGGCAGAGCCGTATTTACCTGAATCTGCCGTATTAACCGTGCCGGAAGCGAAATATTCTGTGGCTGTGAAAAGCGGGCTTGCTCATGTGCAGGATGCATCGAGTCAGATGGCTGCAAAGCTGACAGGTGAGCTTGGCGATGCAATCCTTGATTACTGTGCCGGTAATGGCGGTAAAACACTGGCTATGGCGAGTATCTTCCGAAATAAAAAGGTGATTTATGCGTATGATATCAATTCGAAAAAACTTGAAACTTTGAAACACCGCTCGCAGATTTACGGTGCAGATATAAAAATTATGGATAAGCGCGAGGCTATGAAATATGATGTGGTTCTAGTGGACGCACCTTGCAGCGGTGTTGGTGCGGCAGCGCGCAACCCAGAGGCGAAGTATCAGGAAGATTTTGAAAAATATGCGGATAATCAAATTGCCATACTTGAAGAAGCCAGAAAATATGTAAAAAAAAGCGGTTTTTTGGTTTATGTGGTATGCTCATTCACACCTCAGGAAACATCCGGAGTTATTGAAAAATTTCTCAGCGAGAATTCTGAATACACACTTAATACCGAAATTTTTAGCAATATTTCAGGTATCGTCAAAACTGATTCTGGCGCGTTCATCACTCTTGGCGATATTCTGTTCATCTCAGTTCTTAAGAAATCTTGATTGTGAAATTTCAATCCCAACATGGTGCGATTCTAACTAAGGAAATAAAAGATATTATGAGTTAATAAATTTTTCGAATAATAGGGTAAGTTGCAATCCTAGAGAAAAATAAAATATGGCACATTTATAGCCAATGAGCAGAAAATTCGATTTGATAAAGAG
>WAOZ01000202.1 GCA_015520975.1 DHVE2 group archaeon
GTATTTCCTGAACATCCGGTTCTATGTTGAACCGCGTTTTTATTTGATTAACGAGTTCATCAAGATTCATTTTTTCTCACCTCGCAAGCGCTCAAGTTTTAACCAGGCCTTAACCACACCATCGATGATGGCTTCAGGTCGCGGTGGGCAGCCCGGCACATACACATCCACTGGAATGACCTTATCCACAGGGCCAATCAGGTTATACGATTCATGGAACACGCCGCCGCTTGTACCGCAGGAGCCTATGACCATCACAACTTTCGGGTCTGGAGTTTGCTCGTATATTCTTTTCACCTTGTCTTCCATATCGCGAGTTACCGGGCCGGTGACGAGAAGCACATCGGCATGTCTTGGAGAACCAACAAGTTTGATTCCAAATCTTTCAACATCGTAGCGAGGTGTGAGTGCAGCCAGAATCTCTATATCGCATCCGTTGCAGGAGCCGGTATTTACATGGAAAACCCACAGCGAACGATCGAAACTTTTGGGTAGTTTTGTCGCCATCAGGCACCACCCCACAGCAGAAATACTATCAGCATAAGAGCCATAATGCCCACATACCATCCGATGTAGTCGTTGATGTTCCCGGTATGAATGCTCTTAACGAAGGCATAGTATCTTTTAAGCGCGGTTATGAAGCCCCAGTATATGTTTCCAGCACGGATATGAGCATCTTCAGGCGATGGGGCATCATATCCTGAAAAGAAGGGCTTGATTTGCTCACCCTTTTTGTGTTTTGGATTTCCTCTCTTCCATATGTAGTAGGATATCAGCAATGCGATGATCATCACTATAATCCATCTAAGCGGGTCCCAGAACCCCGAGGGGGTTGAGAAATCCAGAAAGCCTGTCATTATGGACCACCTCCCAGTACGCGGGAAATATATCCTATTGGGTTTGCAAGGGCACTGGCCGCCGGCTGGACGAGATATGTGATGGCTAACTGCGGGAATATGCCGAAGAGTATTATGAAGAATGTCAGAATGGCCATTCCTGCAAGCATGCTTTTAGGCACTTCCTTAACATCTGGATATATCTTTGGACCCATAAATGCAGAATGGAATACCTTCACGAAAGATGCCAGCGTCAGAATGCTCACAATCATCGCAATCACAGCCAGAAGCGGGTTGAACTGGTACACCGATTCATAAATCATAAGTTTTGATGCATATCCGTTGAAGGGTGGGATACCAGCAATTGAGAGTGCGCCTATTATGAAGAATATCGTCGTGTACTTCATACTGTGCGCCAGTCCTCCCATTTTGTTCAGGTCAGATGTACCCACTCTGTATATAACAGCGCCTGCGGTGAGGAACAGCAGACCCTTATACATTGCGTGGTTGATTATGTGGAATATGCCGCCCTCCATAGCTGCAAATCCATACTGAGAAAATGCTGGAGTGCCCCATGTCGCCAAGCCGACACCGACGCCGAGGAGCATGTATCCTGTTTGCGAAACTGCGTGATAGGCCATGAGTCTCTTTATATCGTGTTGCACGAGAGCCATGGTGACTCCAACGAACATGCTAATCAGTCCGAGGATGATGAGGAAATAGCCAAGTGTGATGTGGCTGGCCGCGAGTCCGAACACGGTGAAGCACATTCTGAAAAGGCCGTATAAGGAGGCTTGAGAAGCCGCTACCAGCATTGCGCTTATGGCACCCGGAGCCTTGCCGTAGCCGTCCGGAACCCAGAAATGCATCGGTATCGAACCGCATTTCATGGCGAGTGTTACGAGTATAAGCGCCATTGCAATCTTATCGAGGGTTGTGAACTGCATCCGGGATGCGATCATTGCCATATTTAGAGCGTCGTACTCACCGTAAAGTATTCCGATAGCGAAAAGAATCATCAACGCGCCTATGGCGCTAACCACAGCATATTTAAATGCAGCCTCAACAGATACACCTTTGTTGATGCGATATGATACGAGAGCAGCCGAGGCAAGAGAATTAATTTCCAGGAACACGAAGAAGTTGAACATATCTCCAGTTAAAACCATTCCAAGCATACCAACAATCATTAGAAGCACAAGGGCGTAGTATTTTTCCTGACCGCTCTGACCCTTTTCACAGGCTACCGAATAAATTGCGCCGGCCAGTCCTACTGTGGCAGCTATGAATGCCATAAACACGCTCATACTATCCACGGTGAATATGATTCGAACGGGTATCCCGCCGGAATCTGGAGGTATGGCCATGCTGTAAGGTCTGGCACCGAATACATAAATCTGTGTGCCGTATGTGTAAACTGTGTAAAGAAGTATCAGAACAAGGAATTCTGTAAAAATCATTGCGCCGACAACCCATGCATACATAGCCTTTTTGCTGAATCTGCCAATTACCGGTGTGAAAAACGCGGCGAATAACGGAACCGCGATTATGAGCGCTGGCGAGTTATGCATAAGGAAATCCCACATCATCCTCTCAACCTCCTTACCTTCTCACTATCAAGCGTGCCGTAGTGTCTGTAAATTACTATACAGAAAGAAAGCAGCATGGCAGTTGTAGCGACGCCTATAACTATGGATGTGAGAGTCAGCGCCTGTGGAGTTGGCAGGACCATTTCTGTTTTAGGGGCGTTGGTGTATATGGGTGCGATTCCGCCCTGAACATAGCCAAGAGATACGAGGAATAAATTCACGCCGCTTTCTATGAGGCTCAAACCTATCACAATCTTTATCAGATTTCTTTTATATAGCATTGCGTAAAGCCCTATTGCAATTACAACGGCTACCGTTATATAAGGTAAATTGTAAAGCATTTTTATTTCACCTCCGATGCTTTGGCGGCGGAAAGCATATACATCACCACCACACCAAGTCCGCCGAGGACCTCTATTCCAACTGCGAGATTCATTATTGGAAGCAGACCTGCGGTGTTCAGGTATCCGGGATTAGGGCCATATGGAACGGTATCTCCAAATATGAGTCCAGAATTTGCCAGCCAGTTGCAGAAGAAACTGGTTCCTATACCTGTGAACGCAGCGATTATAAATGACAGCAAACCAACCGCCTCGGCGGCTGTGAGATTTGTCTTTTTGATCCATTTTTTGATTTTACCGTATCCGAATGAAATTGCCACTAGGGCCACACCTGTGGCTATAACGGCGCCACCTTGGAATCCACCGCCGGGTGTCAGATGACCGTGAGCCACTATGTAGAATCCGAAAATCAAAATCAGAGGATACAGGATATTTGCCTGCGTTCTTACGATTTTACTCATCATTTTCATCACCCCTGAGCATTCTCAGAACAACACCGACACCCAGAACAGCGGTGAAAAGCACACTTGCTTCGCCAAGAGTATCGAAACCTCTGTAATCGAAAACTATGCTGGTGACTATGTTATTCGCTGCGGTCTGGTTCTGGCCGTTGTGGATGAAATAACTGTCCATATCGGTATATTTTGGCTCTCCGAATACGAGGTGATCGCCCAGCTCAGCACCGAAATCTGAGGGATTTACGGCTACATAGAGCAGGGCGGCAAATAGCACGAATAAAGAAGCAGCCATAAGCGCCTTTCTCATGTTTCCACCTCCCATCTGTGAGTTGCCTTAATCGCGAGTATGAATATTGCAGTAGTCAAACCTGCACCTATACCCGCCTCGGCTATCGCGACATCAGGTGCCTGAAGCATATAGAATTCCAGCGAAAGAAGGAAGCTGAATGCACCCAGCGAAACCGCGCAGGCCAGTAAATCCTTGAATCGGATGGAGAGATACGCGGTGATTATTAATCCCACTAGAAGCAGAACCTGGATAAGTTCCTCGAAAATCATTCTTTCACCTCCTCCAAGCGGTCAACAACCGCCTGTTTAGGTTTCACACCGCTTCTGTGTGCCGCTCTGGCGATGGCATGGGCGCCGACAGGATTTGTGAGAAGCAAACAGATTATTGCGAAAAATGTATGCAACGCAAGGGTGAGATTCCACGAATTTCCCGTGCTGATCAGCTGTGCAAATGCCCATCCAATCACGGCAAGTGAAGTGAATATGGAGCCGAATGTGGTTGCCTTCGTTGCTGCATGAAGACGGGTATAAACATCGGGGAACCTGAGAAGCCCGATAACACCTAGGCCGTTGAAAGTCAGTCCTATGGCCACGAAGATGTAAATCACCAATTCCCACCATAGCATTTTAGAACCCTCCTTCGAGATACTTTGCTATATAGAGCGTGCTCACGAATGACAGCAGGGCGTATACAATCGCAATATCAACATAAATCAACTGATTGTACGCCACTGAGAGAATAATCATCAGTGCAACCACGATGGTGTTGATGGTGTCAAGTCCCACCACTCTATCGGCTGCGGTCGGTCCCGCGGCAACCCTGATGATCGAAAGCGCGATCCAGATCATGAGAATCAGCGCTGTGAGAAACCATATGTCTATCATTCAGCCACCCTCCTTGCCCAGTCGGCAAAACTGCCACATACTTTCTTTATATCTGCGTATTCTTTTTTCTCCTCACCTTCGGGGATGTTGATCCAGTGCACATAGAGTACATTGGTATCCTCGTCAACATCAACGCTCAGTGTTCCCGGGGTCAGGGTGATTGAATTTGCAAGGAAAGTCACACCAAAATCCGTGTTGAGTTTCGGATCTATTTTAACGATACCCGGCCTGATTTTGCCCGTGATCACTCTGTACGCCACATCCAGATTCGCTTTTGCCATGGCGAATAAAAACGGGCCAATCGCATATACCACGAATTTGAGCCAACGCACGGGGTTTAGCATCCGGTAATTTTTGCTGTGGCACAGGTAGTTTCTGGCCAGCGCACCCACTATTATACTCAAGAAAATGCCCATAACGAATTCCTCAGGTGACCAGAAGTACAGAAAGTCTCCACTACCTGCGGTCAGCAGCAGGTATATGATCAGAGCGTCGATTGTTGTAATTATAAATGGCAGCATTTTATCACCACATAAGGGTAATGCGTAAGTAAATATATGCTTTTCGTTTTTAAATGAAAAAAATCGTTTTTTTATGACGAAAATCGTTATTAAAGTCCTATCCACTCACACGGTTTATATGCACTGGCAACAACATGGGTTACAGTTGAGATTATGCCATCCATTTTCAGTTTGTTGTCCACGAAATCCTGCAGTTCCTGCATGCTCAAAAACAGGCACTCGCATAGGAGGTCATATTCTCCGAGAATTCTGTATAATGTTAAAAGTCTCTCCTGTTTCTGTAATGTTTCTGCCACCTTATCTATATTTTTTCTGTCAACTTTAAGATAGATAAACGCTTTTATGCTATTTTCAACAGCATAGCAGTTTATGAG
>WAOZ01000203.1 GCA_015520975.1 DHVE2 group archaeon
ATTCTAAAATATCAAAGATCCATGCGCTATAGTATCCCCATTTCTTCCAGATAATTTTTATCGTCTATTATCCTTGGAGAGCCATCATATTCTATCTTTCCGTTTTTCATTATTATCACTCTATCGGCAATTTCGATTCCAATCATTTCGTGCGTTGCCACAACCACTGTTTTTCCATCTTTTTTGAGATCATTCAATATATGAACAAACTCTTTACGGCCTTTTCCATCCAGATTTGCTGTGGGTTCATCAAGCAAAATAAAACTTGGATCATATGATAAAACCGTTGCAATCCCCACTCTTTTTTTCTCCCCCTCGCTCAGTTCATAGGGATGTCTATTCCTCAAATCCCAGACACCCATTTTCTTAAGAGCGTAAGATGTTCTTCTTTCCACTTCATTTTCGCTCTGAAACATGTGTCTGGGCGCAAATGCCACATCGTCATAAACTGTAGGTGAGAACAATTGCACATCGGGATCCTGAAAAACTATGCCTATTTTCTTCCTCAGAGATATATCTTTTGTTATTTTTTCGGTGAGTTTTCTCCCGAATATATACGCCTCGCCGCTTGTGGGTACATAGAGCGCGGCGAGAATCAGCATAAGCGTGCTTTTACCCGCGCCGTTCTCACCCAAAAGAAACACGCATTCTCCCTCGTTTATTTTTAGATTAATATCACGAATTGCGATTCGATCACGATATTTGTACATCACATCGTTAAGTACTGCAACAGCCACTGCACATCACCATCCATTATGAACAGCAGAAATACCTGTACTATGGTTAAAGCGATGAACCATTTATCTGTTTTCATCTCCTTTGCATAAAAACTTTTGCCGTTAAATCCTCTGGATATCATCGACAAGTACACCTTTTCCTGCATACCGTATGATTTAATGAAAAGGTTCCCCACAAGCGGTGCATAAAGTTTCCATGTTGATACTGATTTCTCCCTACCAATCGCCCTGCTTTTTATGGAAAGCAAAGTTTTTCTCACAATTCTAACAAAAAAGAATATGTATCTGAAAGTCAGCAAGAGCATCAATGTGAAAATCCAAGGTACTTTAAGTTTGTTCAGAGAAGATATCACATCTTCCCATCTCGTTGTTCTCGTAAGAAGAGCAACGGCTGTTACAGATATCGTGGCTCTTAAAATCAAAAACAGCGCCGCTTTTATTCCAGAGTCTGTTATGTTTAAAAGCCACAATTTATAAACTGTTTCTCCCGGTACAAGAAATATCGCGGGCAAGGCGATCATACCCGTAAAAAGCGGTATAAAGAGCCATACTCTGAAAACGCGTTTTTCAAATACCGCAGAATAAAAACTTAAAAGCAGCAGAAGGGCAAAAAGAGCGTAAAGCGTATGAAGCATAAGCATTGCAATCAAAAAAATAAATGTAGCAATTACTTTGGAAAGAGGGGAGAAATTGTGGAATAGCGAATCTCCTTCTGAATCAATCTCTATCGCTTCTATCGTCTTCAGTGTTCTTTCCGCGAATTTCATTGTATATTTCCCCCAGCTTTGCAACGCCGAGGCTCATCAGTATAACCATGAACACTCCAACGAACGCTGAGATTATGTATCCGAGTGAGGCCATAAATTGATCCTCCCATCCCGGGACATCGTAATCTGCAAGCGGCGCACCTCCGCTGTAACTTTTTGGCTCCCAGGTTTCATTTCCAACCTTGACCTCGCTCCATTCACCCCATGCATCGCCGTAATTCCAAGTGAGCAGGATTCCTATTGGGGACAGCAGGCAGAGTATAACGATCACTATCACAGTTTTTTTAATCCATGTTTCCAACGCTCTCACCTCCCGGCATAACCTTGGGCAACTCAAGAAGATGGGGGCTATATGTTTTCAGATAGTATATCACAGATCCGGTCACCACGGCTTCCACAGGCCCGGCAACGAGCATATGCGCGAGCATCATAGCTGGAATGGAGAGATTTAAACCGTACGGACAGTATCCGGGCGCAATGTACGGCTGTATGCCGAATTCCACAGCTGCACAGAACGCTGCTATATTTATCCCAACATATCCCCCGATTGCCGCTGCCAGAGCCATTGTTTTCGCGTTCTCTTTTCCGAAGAATTTCATCAGAGCTTTGTACACATAGTATCCTGTGAATGGCATAACGAACGCCATGTTGAAGCAGTTTGCCGCAAGAGAAGTTAATCCCCCGTCGCCGAAGAAAAACGCCTGTATAACGAGTACGACGCTCACAACGATTACCGCTGCCCACGGTCCCAGAAGTATCGCGACCAGTACCGCACCGACCATGTGTGCTGTAGTACCATCGGGAACGGGCCAGTTGAACATCATAACGAGAAAAACGAACGCTGAAAGCATTCCCATCATAGGCACACTCTTGTCGCTAAGATACTTTGATGTCATCTTGAAGGCTTTATACCACACTGGAATCATCACTATGTAGAAGAATACGCATGTTGCAGGTCCCAAATATCCATCCGGTATGTGCATGGTATCACCTCTTTTTTATTCCGTGTTACGGATTGCATAAAGATATTTAATTTTTGCGAATGAGTCTTCGTGCTCTCTCTTCAAAAAGTTTTTTGACTAGTTCTTTGAGAGCATTTGGTTTATCCAAAAGAAATTCAGCAGCATACGGGCATTCTTCATCAACATATATCTCCATAGTTTCGGGGTCGCATATGTAAGGATAGTATCTGCACCCCTCAGGTCTGTGTTGATATATGGTGCACAGCCCATTTCTACCGAGAAATATGCATTTTCCGTTAATATTTTTAAGAAAAAGGAAGCCATCTAATTCATACCAGAAATTGGAATAGCCAAGTTTTTCTATTCTTTTAATATCGCTTTCCGTGAGCATCATTTCAGTGTTATGACAGCATCTTGAGCATCTGTGCTTCAGGCAGGAATTCATACCTCCACCTTGGTTAGCTGGAATTTTACATTTTTAACTCCCCGGAGGCTCATTATTCTATCGGCTATTTCTTTTATGGTTCGTGCTTTGCCATGAACGATTACCACCTCAAGACAGTTCTTCTCATCGACATGCACATGCACGGCTGCACGTATCTCATCAACATAATGATGCTGAATGTGCGTAATTTTCTCCGTTATGCCCCTTACATCGTGGTCAAATATCACCGTTATCGTGCCGAAAACATCCACATCCTCCTGAGCTATACTGTCCTGAATGAGCGCGTCTCTTATGAGATCCCTTATGGCCTCCGAGCGGGTGATGTAACCTTTCTTTTCAATATATTTATCGAATTTTTTGAGCAGTTCTGCATCTATGGATACCCCGAATCTCTGTATCATACTTGCTTAATTGCGAGATAGTATTTATTTCTCTCGATATCATAAGCAATATGCAGAAAATTTTTTATAGGGTGGTATTATGAGCATATAAAGACAAAATGGGTGGGATATAATGAAATTAAGAATAGCTCTAATAGTCGGGATAGTTATGGCAATGGTTGGAGGTTTTTCTTATTCGGTAGATGCTTTGCAACATAACCTCAATACACCAATTCAAATGGATAGTATTTTTTCTACAGTATCTTTAAAAGCCCTCACCGCACATGCGTCCATAAGAATCAACAGTGATACAGAATTCACCTCTGCGAACGGTGTGATAGGCGGTACCGGTGTGAAATCCGATCCGTACATAATAGAAGGATGGGCAATTGATGCGAAGGGTGGCTGGGCTGGTATATACATAGGGAACACATCGAGCTATGTTATCATAAGAAACTGTCTGATATACAACGCCACAAATACTACCTCTCTAACATACGGCTACGGATCTGGAATTGCGCTTTATTTTGCTCAGAACATAAAAATTGAGAATGTTACTTCCATAAATAATGTCAGAGGTGTGTATTTTTATGGATCATACTCAAGATATAACATTCTTGCGAATTCAACTTTGGATAGGAATAGTTACGGAATTTACAGCAGATTCAGACCCAATAATAACACAATATACAACAATACTATCTCAAACTCCACTTACGGTATGTATATAGAGCTGGGTGCCGCTTACAATACCATAGATAACAATAGAATAACATCGTTTTCATACTACGGAATATATATGGTGGGAGCATCATACCCAATTTACAACAACACCATCTCACGCAACACAATATCCAGCAGCGGAAATCGCGGAATTTATATGTTCGGTGAAAACTATAACAACAGCGTACTCTATAATTATATAGAAGGTACCACATATGCTGTTTATATCACCAATGGCCCCCACGATAACCTGTTCGAAAACAACACGCTGGAAACAAACGGAGACGGCTTCTATCTGGACAATTCGGCAAGTACTTCCACAGGCGCAATTTATTCAAATGTATTCTCAGGTAATAAGATTTATAACTCTACATCAGAGGCAATTTTTACGAACGGTTTATACGGAGATATTCACGATAACCGATTCACGGGAAACACCATAATAAACCCGGGATATTATGGAATATACTTCTACGATTCTTATTCAAATAGAATAGACAACAATACAATCAAGAATGCCAGCTCATACGGAATACGATTTTATTATTACGCCGATAGAAACATTGTTGATTCAAATTTAATAACAAGATCTGGATCCTATGCCATACACATATACGGAAGCAACTACAATCGCTTATACTACAACGCACTGTACTACAATCACGGTAGTGGCTCTGTTTACAGCAATCTAAGTGTGCAGGCCTATGATGCAGCAACGAATTACTGGAACACATCCTCGGGCTTTGGCAATTACTGGTATGACTGGGCAAATAACAATGACACAAATGATGCAAACGGTGATGGCATAGTTGACTGGGCATATATCATAGATGGTGGTACGGCAAAAGACCACTATCCACTTAAAACCCCGAGCGCCTATGCACCAGTGGTACCAGAATTTAACGGTGTTATGCTGATCATTGCTCTACTACTGATCACAGCCGGTGTTCACAGGAAAAAGGGTACTGATTTTTTTTAATTTTTATAATCAAATATTTTCTGAAGTGGAAATATTAAGTACCTCTTTAATATATGCCCTGTATGCTCAGGGTGGATATTCTCGTTAAATTCAAAGAGGGCGTTGACGACCCGGAGGGAAAGAGCATAAAACATGCGCTCGAACTGCTCGGATTTGAGAAAGTGAAAACGGTGAAAGTTGGAAAGATGTATACCATTTATCTCAATTGCGATAAAGAGGAAGGATATGAAATCGCTGAGTCCATGGTTCGCAAACTTCTGGTAAATCCCGTAATTCACGAATACGAAATAAGGGTTGAGGAGGTATGAAGGTAACAAAAATCGTAGAGGGTGTTTACAGAATTCATATCCTCAACGCCACCGATGACGAGTTGATGGAGATCAACGAAAAAATGGGATTGGCGCTCAGCCTTGATGAAATGAAAAAGCTCAGAGACTTCTTCGCCTCGCTGGGCAGAGATCCCACAGATATAGAGATCCATGCGATTGCTCAGGGCTGGAGCGAACACTGCTCTTACAAATCATCCAAGCCCATTCTGAGAAAATATATTTTCGGCATAGAATCGCCGCACACCATTGTGGTTATGCAGGACGATGCAGGAGTGGTGGAGTTCGATGAAGATCACGCGTATGTATTCAAAATAGAGAGCCATAACCATCCGAGCGCCGTTGAGCCTTACGGAGGTGCGGCCACCGGCGTTGGTGGGATAATCAGAGATGTGCTCAACATGGGTGCAAAACCCATCGCACTTGTAGATCCGCTCTTTTTTGCCCCGCCGGATTATCCGTATGAGAAACTGAATCCGGGTATTAAGCATCCTCGCTATCTTCTCAACGGTGTTGTTGCAGGCATCCGTGATTACGGAAACCGTGTAGGCATACCCACAGTGGCGGGTATGACCTATTTCCACGAGGGATTTGTGAACAATATACTCGTGAATGCAGGATGCATAGGAATCGTGAGGAAAGATAAAATCGTGAGAAGCAGGGTCGATAAACCCGGAGTGTTGCTGGTAATGCTGGGTGGCAGAACGGGCAGAGACGGCATACACGGTGTGAATTTTGCATCTAAAATTTTAAGCGAAAAAAGCGAGGAAGAGAAGCAGGCTGTACAGCTGGGTAATCCAATCCTCAAAGAACCTTTGATTCATGCTGTTCTCGAAGCAAATGATGAGGGAATAATATACGGTATGAAAGATCTGGGTGGAGGTGGATTGAGCAGCGTTATTGGAGAAATGTGCCATGCAGGAGGCGTTGGTGCAGAGATACATCTTGATAAGGTTCCTTTAAAGGAGGAGGGTATGGCGCCGTGGGAGATATGGGTGAGTGAGAGTCAAGAGCGCATGCTTCTCGCGATCGAAGAGAAGCATCTCGACATCCTTCACGAAATCGCCGGTAAATGGGATCTTGAGATGAGCGTGATAGGCAAGACCACAGAGGGTTCTGTGCTTAAAATTTTCTGGTACGGTGAGAAGATACTTGAGTTGCCCCTTGATTTTATGACCGCCGGTGTTGAGTACAACAGACCATACAAAATAAAGAAAGTGAAGCAGATGCAGGAGATTCCCGTGGAAGAAAATTACAGAAACATTCTGTTAAAACTGCTATCCTCGGTGAATATCGGAAGTAAAGAGTATATCGTGCGCCAGTACGACCATGAGGTGCAGGGAAGGACGGTCATCAAACCGCTGCAGGGTGAGATCGGATTCGAAACGCATGGTGATGCGGCGATAATAAAACCGTTGAAAGATTCCTGGAAAGGCCTCGCCGTCACGGTGGCAGCAAATCCGCAGATTGGTGAGATTGACCCTTACTGGGGTGCGGTATACACCGTAGATGAGGCCGTGAGAAATCTTGTGGCCGTGGGAGCTAAGCCGCACAGCTTCTCCGATTGCCTGAATTTCGGCAATCCCGAGAGAGAGGAGATTATGGGTGAATTTGTTGAATCCTGCCGCGGACTGGGTGATGCTGCCAGATATATACACATACCTTTTGTTTCGGGAAATGTGAGTTTTTACAACGAGGCATTTAATCGCAACATACCACCAACCCCCGTGCTTATGGCGGTGGGTATCATAGAAGATATAAGAAAAGCTGTCACAGCGGATTTCAAATCTGCCGGGAATTACATATACATCGTGGGTGACACGCGGGAAGAAATGGGCGGAAGCGAATATTACAGGCTTATGGGTTACAAAAGCACCACGGTGCCGAAAGTTAGATTTGAAGATATGAAAAACAGAACGGAAGAGCTTCTCAAAGCGATGGGCGAGGGTATAGTGGAATCGTGCCATGACATCTCTCACGGCGGTATGGCTGTGGCTATAGCGGAAATGTGTATGGGTGGAAAAATAGGTGCGGAAATAGATCTTGCAAAGATGGAGTTTATGCGTGCTGACTTCAAACTGTTTTCCGAGAGTCCAACCAGGTGGATCTGCGAGGTAAAACCCGAAAACGCCGAACGCTTTGAAGAACTGGTTAAGGCAAGGAGAATAGGGCAGGTATCGGGAGAGACTTTCAGAGTTAGAGATGGCAGAAGGTGGCTGTTTAATGTACATCTAAACATACTCAGAAACGCATGGTCGAGCGCGCTGCGAGATTATGTGGGGTGAGAGTATGAAGGCAGCAATACTTCAGATGGAAGGAACAAACTGCGAAGAGGAAACATATATCGCGCTTATGGAATCCGGTTTCACTCCTGAATATGTGCATCTTAATAATCTCAGAAAAGGAAAAGCGAAACTGGACGATTACGAATTGATTTTCATACCCGGCGGATTTTCGGCTGGGGATTATGTGAGAGCCGGTGCCATTTTCGCCGCGCGGCTCAAAGCCACGGTATGGAAAGATCTTGTTAAATTTGTGGAGGAGGGTAAGTTCATCATCGGCGTATGCAACGGTTTTCAGGTTCTTATAGAGCTTGGGCTTTTACCGGCTACTGATGGTATCAGCGAGGCACCCGAGGCGGCGCTTATGCCAAACGATTCCGGGCACTTTGAATGTCGCTGGGTATATCTCAAAAGCCAATCCTCAAAAATATTCACCGATGTGCCTGAAATGATAACTCTTCCTGTGGCGCATGCGGAAGGAAAATTCTATGCTTCCGAGAGTGTAATCGAAAAAATAGAGGCACAGAAGCAGGTTATCTTCAGATACACATCCCCTTACGGATCCACGGAATATCCATGGAATCCAAACGGCTCGGTGAACGATATAGCAGCCATAATGAACCCTTATGGAAACGTCATAGGTATGATGCCGCATCCGGAGAGAGCATATTTTCCGTATCAGCATCCTGATTGGACACGAAACAAAAGAGACACTGGGGATGGATATTACATATTCCGTGCACTTGCGGAGGCCCTCAGATGAAGATTCTTATGGGTATTGGCAACGATTTGCGCGGTGATGACGGCGTAGGAGTGTATATAGCAAAGAAATTCAAAAAAGACGGATGGTATACCATAGAGGCCGGCACAGTTCCTGAAGATTTTACATCAGAAATAAAAAGAATCAACCCCGAATTGCTGGTTATGGTGGATGCAGCGCAGATGGGGCTTGCACCGGGAGAGATTAGAATTGTTCCCGTTGAACGCATTCCGAAAGCTGCATTCAGCACCCATGGTATGCCTTTATCCATACTGATATCCTATCTCCACGACTATGTTGGAAAAATAATTCTCATAGGCATACAACCCAAAAATATGGTGTTTGGAGCTGAGATGAGCGATGAAGTAATTGCTGCGGCAGAAAAGCTCTTGAGGATTCTTTACGATGAAAACTTCGAAATAATATTATCATTATGAAGAATTTTTAAGATATCTTTTTATATCGTGCCCTCAATAGAGCTCAGTAATGATTGATTTGCTGGGGGTTGCCGTAAGCGCCGCGGGTGGTATAATTTTTTACGGATTAGCTGGTTATATCTTCATCAAAGCCCGCGAAAAGAACCCTTCGCATTATCTTTTCATTTTTGTTGCAATCTGTATAGGTACATCCGATTTTCTTGCATCACTTGAGTTTGTTGCACCTCCCAAATTCGGAGTGATCTTTCTGAGATTTGATTTATCCTTACTTGCTTTCGCAATGTATTTTCTGCTGTGCTTTACATACTATCTCAGAAAAGGTCCAGAAATAGACACTATGGTCTCTCTGGTATTTCCAACGCTTTTTATTGTGGGACTCGTGTTTCTTTATCTGGTTAAAGGTATGCAGATCACATATTATGGCTGGGTCGGTGTATACGAGCCGATATCTTCGCTTATATACGATGTTTACGGGCTTGTGTATCTTACCTGGAGTTTTATGAATCTTCTATTTCTTTACTGCGAGATATCGGGAGACCTGAAAAATAAAATAAAAAAGTTCATAATTGGATTGCTTATAGTTATCGTGGTTGGTTCCATAAATTCAGCGCTTGTTTATGTTAATGTAAGATTGTGTCCTTTACTTGAGATCGCCACTGCCATTATGGGCGTCATTTACACTATCGCTCTCACTTCCGGGAGCGAATCCGAGTAATCTTTTTGCTTCATCGCTCAATCTATCCGGTGTCCATGGCGGGTCGAATGTGAGATCTATATCCACATTTTCCACCCCTGGAAGGGCTTTTATCTTATCATACACATCTGCAACTATTGCATTTGCAAGAGGACAGCCGGGAGTGGTCAGGGTCATAAGGATGTATACATCCTTTCCTTCATTCACTTCCACTTTGTATATCAGCCCGAGATTCACAACATCTATTCCAAGCTCCATATCTTTGACTTCTTTGAGCGCATCCCATACTTCTTTTTCAGATACCATATTTTTCATAAAATCGTATGTCATATATCAACTCTGCGGTAATCTTTATATGAGTAAATCCATTCACTTGCGGGAAGGTGGTAATAATGGTTCAACTCAGGGAATGTGAAAAGCATGGTCCGTTCCGGGGCGATGTTTGTCCCATATGCGGAGAGGAAGGTAAATTTCTCCTGAACGACTGGGAATTGACTGCAATAAGTCGTATGCTTGCAGGTATTTTGAGACATTTTCCCGAAAAATTTGGCGTGAGACTTGATGAAAAAGGGTGGGCGAGCATATATGACATAGTCAAGGGAATAAAAAGAAAGCACAGAAGATTCAGATGGCTGAAGGTCAGGCATATCGAGGCCCTTGTTCTGACAGATGACAAAGGTCGATATCAGCTGGATATAGAAAACAAAAAAGTCAGAGCCACATACGGCCACTCTATAAAAGTAGATCTGTCCGATTTGCCCACAGAGGGCATACCGGATACGCTTTACTATCCGACAACCGAAGAGGAACTGGAATTTATTCAGGAAATAGGTCTCAAACCCGGGGATAGAAAATGGGTGCATCTCAGCAAAACATACGAAGACGCTTATATAGCTGGCAGGCATCGGGTTGATGATCCGGTTATACTTGAAATTAATGCTAAAGAAGCCATTCAAAATGGATATCCCATTTATGTTGCTGCCAAAACAGTGTTCATATCCAATGAAATACCGCCTCAATTTATAAAGGTGGCTGAGAAAAGGGAGGTTACGATACCCCCGGAGGAACTTGAGAAAATAGAAGAGGAGAAAAGACGCAGAGAAAAGAAGTTGCAGAGAGAAAGAGAGCGAATGCGCAGATACGGTAGAAAAAGAGAAGAAGAGAAAAATTAAAATACACGCCAAATATTTCTCCTTCCTGCTTTGATATTATTTCCGGTATGTCTGGAAACTCAATATGGGCCGGTAGATCAGCCCGGAAGATCGCCACCTTGGCATGGTGGAGGCCGCGGGTTCAAATCCCGCCCGGTCCACTCACTTCGTTCGTGAACACGGGCTTATATTCTCTTGCGTCGAATATCCCGCCTGGTCCATTAAACCTCTTCCTTAAAAAGAAAGGTGTTTTATCCCCAAAGAAATAATTTGGTTTTTGAATTTTTCTCCTTACGGCCGCAGTTTATTTTTAGTTCTGAAGTTACAGGCAATAACACACAATGAACGCCATAGCGTCATTTTAGGGTTTTTCTTATTATTCTTGGAAAGAATTTTGGTCTTGTTTTAATAAACTCTCTGTACTCATCTTCCCAGTATTCGAGGAGTTCTTTTTCTTCCATCTCGGCAAGTTTTTTCCAGATAAATATTAGAAAAATGTTGAAAATGATTCCGGGAATGCTTACAAAGTAAAGCGCTATTCCGAATCCCATTACAATAAATGTTGAATAGAAAGGATGTCTGACATATTTATAAGGGCCATCTGTCATCAGATGATCGAAATCTTCCGGGCGCTCATGTTTGCTCGGGAAAAGACTGTGAATGTAAATAGCAAAAGCCATAGTGATAAGAATAATGATGATTCCAATAATGCCGATAATGTCACCGATTATACCGGTTATCGCGGGATATTGGAACAGTGCTGAAATTGGAATCAAACCAAAGAAAAATATGCCGAACGTTAGTTTTCTGAGCCTCAGAGATTCGACCTGATCGCCTGTGTATGGGCTCATGATTCAATCATCAATAAATTCTTTGTTAAATTTTTTGTTAACTATTGAAAACATCGAGTTATTTTAATATACACGAGGTGATTTCCTATATTATGACGGAATGGGTATACGCAAACCTAACCGATATCGAAGGACGCATTCATACCGTTGCGCTCAGAAAAGATTACGAATCTTTTTTTAAGAACGGAATCGGCATCGACGGCTCATCCATACCCGGTTTTGCATCAGTGAATAGATCAGATCTCGTTGCCAAGCCGGATATAGATACACTGGTAAAAATACCATGGCGCGACAGAGAGTATATGGTGCTTCTGAAAACATATTTTGATAACGAACCATTTGAAAAAGATCCAAAGAATGTCGCTGCAAAAGTGGATGAAATGCTTGCTGAAATGGGTTATACAGCCGTTCTCCGCCCAGAACTTGAGTTTTTTGTTCTAAACGAAAACACCACTGGCAATACTCATTATTTTGAGCCGCCTTACTCTGACGAGACTTTTGAATATCGAAAAAAACTGAGCGAAAATGTTCAGGAAATGGGCATTCCCGTGAGGTATCATCATCATGAAAATGCTTCTGGGCAGATAGAAGTGGAATTGCTGTGGATTGATACCGTGGAGAGAACATGCGATCTCACTACATACACAAAAATAGCATCCAAATGGATCGCAAAGGACATGAATCTGAAAGTTACATACATGCCTAAACCGTTTCCAGATATTGCAGGTAGTGGTATGCACATCCATATATTCCTTAAAAAGAATGGAGAGAATGTGTTCAAAGGCGATGGTGAGATAACCGAAGAGGCACGATATTTCATAGGTGGTGTGCTGGAGCATATAAAATACATATGCGCGCTCACAAACCCCACAATAAACTCATACAAACGCCTCAATGGAGGGCTGGAAGCACCGAGGTATCTCAGCTGGGGATTCAGAAACAGAAGCACGCTCATTCGGGTTCCCGCAAGAATGAAGGATATAGAGGTCAGAAATGCCGATTCCTCTGCAAATCCGTATCTTGCGTTTTCGCTGATAGTGCTCGCGGGTCTTGATGGAATCAAGAAAAAAATAGAGCCTCCTGCACCGGTGGATTATGACCTCTACAAACTGCCGGAATCAGAACTGAAAAAGATACCTACGCTTCCTGAAACCCTTGATGAGGCACTGGAACTTATGGAAAGCGACAACTTTGTTAAATCTGCATTGGGCACAGAACTTTACGATACCTTTGTGGATATGAAAAAGAAGGAAATACTGGATTTCAGCAGAGCCGTGACAGACTGGGAGTTCAAAAAATATGGGGATATATAAGAATCACAGATATTCGCTCTCATCCACAGGCATCATGGTGAAACCTGAAATCACCTTGGGATAGAAATCCGTGGTTTTCTGAGGCATTCGCTCCAGATGCTTTGCCACCTCCAGAACCTTCTCTGGCGGGGTGGGATTGAGCATAAATGCAACCTTGGCTATGCCTTTGTCCACTTTAGAAACGGCATCCTCGATCCAGCGCTCGTAAATTATGTCCTCATCTATTTTTGGATCGACAACATTCATTATTTTGAATATCACTTCACGCAGCACCACAGCATCCAGAGATTTGTATGCATCGCTCCATTCTGGATTCATGAATTTAGAGACATCACCGTTGAGTTCGAGGCCGTATGCCTTTCCATCCTGGTATACAACGAAAGAATTTTTATCTTTTCTGTCGGATAGATACTTCTCCGCTTCTTTTATATCTATTTCCTCCACGGTAAAATATTTTCTGATCTGCTCCCATTCGCTGTCCTCTATTTTGCGTTTCAGCAGAAGTCTGTGTGTGGGAAGCACTATGAGCCCGGGGTCATCTATGCTGACCATATATGTCATTCTGTAATTGAACGCCTGGTTGTCTTTCCAGTCACCGACATTTTTACGCATCTCATCTCTGAAATAAACCGCAGTCTCATATCGGTGGTGACCATCTGCGATAACCACCTCCTCGTCTTTGAGAACCTCCTGTATTATCTTGATTTTCGATTCATCGTCTACACGGTAAAGTCTGGTTACCGTGCCGAAGTCATCTACACCGTAAAAATCAGGAGTGCCTTTCACAACTTCATCGATTATTTCCTTCACTCTGCCGTCGTCTCTGTAAAGCACAAATCCCGCTTCAAGGTTGGTTTTTGTGGCGCGAAGCATTCTGAGGCGGTCTTCTTTCGGGCCTTTATGCGTTTTTTCGTGGGGAAGAACCACCTTTTCCTCGAATGGGTGCAATCTCATGGCTGCTATGAATCCGCGACGGGTGTATTTTTTGCCTCTCACATCAAATTCCTGAGTGTAGATATACATCGCCGGTTTATCATCTCTTGTGAATACGCCCTTGATTTTCCATTCTTTTAATCTGCGGGCAGCGATCTCGTACCTGTTTTCCTCGCGTGGCAGTATGAGTTTTACAAAATTGTATTCGTGCCTTTCGTAGTATTTATTCTGCATTTCCGAATCTATTTTGTCGTAGGGCTGGGTTATGACTTTGCTCAGATCCTTTCCAATGACCTCCTCACTGTAATGAATTGCTTTAAAAGGTCTCACCTCTACCATTTTAAATCACCATGGGATAATCCGTTTGCTATTATAAATTCTTTCATTTTTCCTGCTGTCGAATCTGAAAAATAAAAAATTAGGATTTCAACGCTTCAGCAACCTTCTGCGCGATTTCTATTCCCGCGCGTGTCTGGCCTTCTTTTGCCTGTGCGCCAATGTGCGGTGTGAGCACGATGTTATCCAGCTCAAATAATTTGCTCTCTTTAAGAGGCTCATGCTCGTAAACATCCAGTGCCGCACCGTAAAGTTTGCCAGATTTGAGCGCTTCGTAGAGTGCGTCCTCATCAACGACGCCACCTCTGGCTGCGTTTATCACAATGGCACCATCCTTCATTTTCGCTATGCGCTCCGCGTTTATCATATGCTTCGTTTCTGGAAGCAGAGGAACATGGAGCGTGATTACATCCGCCTCTCCAATCAGATCATCAAGGTCTCTGTATTCAACACCGAGTTCATTCGCTGTTCTGTCGTCGAGTTTGAATACATCGTAATAAATAATTTTCATTCCAAAGGCTCTGGCTCGCTTTGCAACCTCTCTGCCTATTCTCCCGATTCCTATTATTCCCAGTGTTTTGCCGTACATCTCAATTCCCTTGCACTTTTTCTTTGGCCATTTGCCATGGCGCATTTCTCTATCGGCATATGCTATTTTTCGCATCACCGCAAGAATGAGTCCTATGACAAGCTCCGCCACGCTTATGCTTGTGGCACCCGGCGTGTTCAGCACTTTTATCCCTTTGCTTTTTGCATACTCAACATCTACATTGTCAAGACCCACACCTGCACGACCTATAACCTTAAGATTCTTGGCAGCATCTATGAATTCTTTGCGGACCTTTGTTGCGCTTCTGATTATGATTGCGTCCAGATCTCCAACATGTTTCGGCAACTCATCCTTCGGCACGCCTGTCAGATCGATCACTTCAAAGCCCTCTTTTTTCAGGTATTCAACACCTTCTTGGGCTATGGGGTCACATATACCCACCTTCATCAGTACACCCCCTTGGCCTCAAGAATTTCGTCTATGGTGTCAAGGAGTCCCATTATATCCGAAGGCGTCAGCTGGCCCATATGCGCAATCCTGAAAGTCTTTTCCTTCAATTCTCCGTAGCCGTTGGATATGCGCATACCTCTTTTAACAAGTTCGTTGTTGAGTTCTTTGATGGAAATTCCATAGGTATTTTTGATGGTTGTAACGGTCACGCTCTCATAGCCTCTCTCTGCGAAAAGTTCGAAACCTCTCTTTTTAGCCCATGTATGAACTATCCGTTGCATCTTCAAATGTCTTTCATATCTGGCTTGCATACCCTCTTTGAGCATAAGATCGAGCTGGACATCCATGGCATACAGAAGCGGCACAGAGGGTGTGGTAGGATGCTGCTTGCTTTTCTCAAATCTTTTCAGCATACGAACGAAATCGAAATAATAGCCCTTGTTTCTCGTGTTTCTGCTCTTTTCCATAGCATCTTCGCTAACGATGGCTACGGCCAGCCCCGGGGGAAGCGCAAGTGCTTTCTGCGAGGATGCAATAACAACATCGTATTTATTCACATCAATCATATCTCCTCCCAAAGAAGACACCGTGTCTATGGCTATGAGTGTGCCGTTTTCATGTGCAATTTTTGCAATCTCATCAGTGGGATTCTTAACACCCGTGCTTGTTTCGTTGTGGATCTGAGCGAGAAGTTCGTATTTCTTTTTCGCCATAGCCTCCGCTATCATCTCGGGTTTCACCGCTTTGCCCCAGTCAGCCCATACGAGATCCGCTTCCTTTTCGTTCGCCAGGCTCATCTCATACCATCTTTTGCTGAACGCACCGCACGCACCATGCAGTACATGTCTCTCTGCAAGGTTTCTTATCGTGCCTTCCATAACCGCTGAGCCGCTGGAGGTGAATACAAAAACATAATGGTCTGTATTGAAGAGTTTCTGAAACTTCTCAACTATGCCACCGTAAAGGTCCGTCATTTCCTGAGTTCTGTGTCCGATAACCCGCTGAGCCATTGCGAGACGCACTCTGTCATCCACTTCTGTGGGTCCCGGAATAAACAGTTTGGGAGTATTTTCAATCATTTTTTTCACCGCAGGGGTTATCGCACTCGGGGATATTAAGGTTTCATTGAATATACCCGCAGATATTGCTATCAGGCAGAATACTAAGATTTCTGCCCTTTAAAGAAAAACACAAAATCCCGCCAATTACTAAAAAGTTATATACTTAATCCTCAATTAACCAGCCGTGCGGGGATGGCCGAGCGGTACGGCGACGGCCTGCTAAGCCGTTGGGCGTTGCCCGCGGGGGTTCAAATCCCCCTCCCCGCGCTGGTTTTCTAAAAACTTAATCAGATTATATAAAGTGCGGTTGCATTTACCCTTTATGAACGGTTTTACGATGTAGTCCACTTCAGTTCTTTTTCCATACAATATGTCCTGCAGCATGCTTGATTTGTTCTCCGCCGTTTTTTTAACCACATCCAGCGCAAGGCTGTACACATCCGCAGTTATACCCTTCTCTGCGAGGATCTGCGCGCATTCATCGGCTATGCATTTCATAATTTCCACGAGTTCGTGGTTCATAAGCGCGCCGTTTTTCACTCTCAGCAGCGCTGTTAAAGGATTTATGCAGGCGTTTATCGCCGCTTTTATCCATCTCCTTTCCATAATATCTGCAATGGGTTGCGTTACCAGTCCGCAATTCGTGAAATTCTCCGCGATTTTCCGAACGCGTTCGGTTATCACACCGTTGAGTTCTCCGATGCATGTATCACCCGTACCCGCATGGTGCACCACACCCGGCTCGAGTTTTGTGGCGCCGTGAGTGGTTATGCCTCCAATAACATCGAACTGTCTGAGTTTTTCAATTAACCCAACACCGTTCTGAAATGTGATCACGATCTCATCGGAGTATTCTTTCATTATATCTTTCACAGCATCATCTGTTTGATACGCTTTTACCGTTAATATTATCACATCCGAACCGCCGGGATACTCGGGTACGGCATCTATCTTAAACACACCCTCGGTCTTGCCGGTTATTTTCAGCCCGTTTTCCTTTATTGCTCTGAGATGCTCGCCCCGCGTTATCAAAACAACATCGTTATTTTTTGAAAGTATCGCGCCGAAAACACTTCCCAGCGCACCAGCGCCAAACACGGCTATTTTCAACATCCACACCTCCTGCAAATACGACAGTGCTGCTCAGCACAAAATTCCAGAGCGCGGCTGCACCTGCACCCGCCGCATAGGCGTACATTCTATAGATGCCATAGTACTGCAATACCGCAAGTATCACAGTCTGAACAACCAGTCCGCTTATAAGTGTGCCGTGGTACATCAACAGCCTTCCAGCAAAACCGTGCTTGTATTTTCTCGCTCTGAAAACCCACCGATCCATGGGAAAGAATGTTATCAGTATGCCCGCCTCCTGCGCGATGGGATACGCCACAAAATCGGAGAGATTCGCATATTTGGGCAGAGCATAGTAGAGAGCGAAACTGACCCCTACACCTAAAAATCCAACGAGCCCGAACTTTAAAAATGTGATCAGATCAAAATTTTTATGCATTTTCAAGCTGTTCCAGCGCGCTCTTTGCATCTTCGTCTTCCGGATTGCGTTTCAGTGCTTCTCTGAGACATCTAATAGCTTCCTCTTTCTGTCCCATCTGCGCGTAGGCCATGCCCATCGCATACCACGCATCGGAATCGTCTGAAAGTTCAACGCATTTTTTAAATGCCGCCACGGAATCCTTATATCTTTCCATATAGTAAAGCGCCAGCGCTTTGTTGTACCATGCGTTATCGTAATCTTCCTCTATGGAAAGCGCTTTTTCTGCAGCTTTCAGCGCGTCTTCGTGCTTGCCCTGAAATATCAGGCACACTGCCAAATTATTCCATGCTTCGGCATCGCTGGGATTGATTTTCAAAATTTTTCGATAGTATTTCTCCGAGATATCGTACTGCTCCTGAGCATCATAACAGGATGCGAGGTTATACAGCGCATCGATATTTTCGGGATTTATCTCAGCAACCCGCCTGAAATATTTGGCCGCATTTTTGTAATCTTCATTATCGTAAAGAATCATACCTTTGAGAAGCAAAAGCTCCTCGTCCTCCTCTTTTTTGAGCAGTTCGTCCACGATTTTGAGCGCCTCGTCATCTCTCTCCATCTCTCGAAGAACATAGGCTTTGAAGATTTTGGCTCTAACATCATCCGGGTTTTTCTCAATGACCTCGTTCAACAGCTCCAGTGCGGGCTCGAGCAAACCCATCTGAATGTATTTCTCCACATCCTGTTCCCACTGCGGTGCGTCCATACTGCGAGGATACATTACGAGGATAAAAAGGTATGCCTGTAAATATCTTCGATTTTCTCAATCCACATACTCATTCTCTCGGCATCCATAAAACTCGCCAGAACCGAGTTCTTCGCGAGAGTGAGAATCTCAGCAGGTGTGAGGTTCAGAGCCCCGTGAAGCGCGAGGAAATTTTCGTTCACATAGCCTCCAAAATAAGCGGGGTCGTCGGAGTTCACTGTTGCAAGAACGCCCGCGCTCATTATTTTCCGGATAGGATAATCGCGTAAATCCCTCACAACATTCAACTTCAGATTCGAAAGCGGACACAGTGTGAAGGGTATCTTTATGCGACCCAGAGATTGCAGAAGTTTCTCATTTTCCACCGCGCGTATGCCGTGGTCTATTCGTATGATCTTCAGCAACTCCACCGCTTCTTTCACATATTCGGGAGGCCCCTCCTCACCCGCATGCGCCACGGTGAGAAATCCATGTTCCCGTGCCTTTTCAAATACGCGGGAGAATTTCGATGGTGGATTGTTTCGCTCCGCGGAATCTAACCCCACTCCTTTGATGGTATCCGTGTACGAAATTGCCATATCCAACACGCGCATGGCCTCATCTTCCGGCTGATCTCTCAGAAAGCACATTATGAGCTCTCCTGAGAATCCGAATATGTTTCTCCCATCTCTGAGCGCTTCGTATATTCCATTCAGCACCGTATCGAATTTGACACCGCGGGAGATGTGCGCCTGCGGGTCGAAGAAAATCTCTGCGTGTATCACATTGTCTCTAACCGCTCTCTGTATATAGTTCAGCGTAAGCGTGTAAAAATCCTCCTCGGTTATGAGCGTGCGCGTACCCTGATAGTAGATATCGAGAAAACTCTGAAGATTTTTGAACCGATATGCTTTTCTTATCTCTTCCGGCGATGCATACTTCAATTTGAGGTTGTTCTTTGAGGCGAGTTTGAGCATTAGTTCGGGTTCCAACGCACCCTCTATGTGAATGTGCAGTTCAGTTTTCGGGACATTTTTTATAAAATTAATGAGGATGTCAGGTTCGGTCATAGAATATAACATTGCGATATCAGTATAAAATGTTTCGGTACCCAAACTTTCTTAATGATGCAGTCCATATCCTACCAAGGTGATGTCCTTGATAGAAGCCATTGTTGAAGCAATTAAGCTGGCTGAAACGAGGTTGCCAGAGGACACCGTGAAGGCGCTCGAAAAGGCGTATTATGAGGAACAGAACGAACTCGCAAAAACGCAGCTGGGCGCGATACTGGAGAACATAAAAATCGCGGAGAAGGAAAAACTTCCCATGTGTCAGGATACCGGTCTTCAAACATTTTTCGTCCAGGTGGGCTATGATTTCCCGATGCTCAGAGAGCTTGAAGCGGCCATAAAAGAAGCGGTCAGGACAGCAACGGAGAAAGTGCCACTGAGACCCAACGCTGTGCATCCCTTTCTGAATAAAAATTCGGGAGATAACACAGGCAGATTCGTGCCATACATACACTGGAGCTTTGTTGAAGGGGACAGCGCCACGATTCACATAGTCCCCAAAGGTGGCGGCAGTGAGAATATGAGCGGGCTTTACATGCTGCCGCCGGGAGTGGGTATTGAAGGGATCAAAAAAACGGTCATAGAGCACATATTCAGATCCGGTGGAAAACCGTGTCCGCCCACCGTTATAGGTGTGGGTATAGGTGGCGGTGCGGATATCGCGCTAATTTTGGCCAAAAAGGCAGCCGTTCTTAGATCCGTGGGCTCGAGGCATGATGAGAAATTCGTGGCGGAGCTTGAAGAGGAACTTTACCGGATGGCAAACAAACTTGGCATAGGGCCAATGGGGCTGGGCGGCAAAACAACAGTGCTGGATGTGCATATTGAATACGCGCACAGGCATCCTGCAACGCTTCCAGTGGGCATCGTAACACAGTGCTGGGCGAACAGACGCGCTAAGGTTGTGATTAAAAGAGATGGCTCGGTGGAGGTGGTGTGAATGGAGTATCGCATATCCATGCCCATTGAGAACGCACGGAAATTCAAAGTTGGAGATGTTCTTTACATAAGCGGCGAAATAGTGCTGGCAAGGGACGAGGCGCATAAAAAGATGCTGGAAGAGGGTGCGCCTGTGGATTTGAAAGGTGGTGTGATCTATCACTGCGGCCCTGTCGTCAAAAAACTCGATGGTAATTGGAAAGTCATAGCTGCAGGGCCGACCACGAGCATAAGAATGGAGATTTTCGAAGACAGGTTCATTGAGAAGTTCGGCGTATCCGTGATCGTGGGCAAAGGTGGTATGGGCGAAAAAACGCTGAACGCGCTTAAAAAACATGGCGCGGTATATGCATCATACACCGGCGGTTGCGGCGCGCTTGCAGCCAGAAGGATTACAGGTGTTAAAAATGTTTATTTTCTGGAAGAACTAGGAATCCCGGAAGCGGTGTGGATTTTCAGAGTAAAGAATTTCGGGCCGCTGGTGGTGACCATGGACTCGCATGGAAACAGTATATACGAGGATGTTGAGAAAACAAGCAGAAATAACCTTGAATCAATATTATCTACACTTTAATTTTTTGTCGGTAAGTTTAAATCATTTGCTATTATAATGTCCCTATATGGGGAAAGATTTAGATGTGGTGCTCAGCGCAATTGAAGATTTAAAAAGAAGGCTGGGTCATTTAGATGCAAAAATGGAAAAAATAATAAAAAAGCAGATTGAACTTGAAAAGAAGGTTGACAGTTTTGAAAAAATATACAAAATTCTCAATTCGTTGCCTGCAAAACTCAACACCACATCTTACCAGATAATCTCGCAACTTGAGGAGAGCATAGACGATATTGAAGAAGAATTCTCGTCGAAGATTGATGAATCCATCGGCAAACTGGAGACGCTTGTGGATGTGAACCACAGGCTGGATATTTTTGAAGAAAATCTGAAGGCGTATATTGATAAGATGAGATATATGCTTATGGAACTGGAAGATTCATTAAGGGGGAGATGAAGATGAAAAATGAGGATTCAAACAAACCTATGCTTTTGAGGACTTTAAGTCTGCTGAGGAGCAACATTCCGCGAAGCGTGAAGAAAGAGATACCGAGAGCGGAGGAGTACATAGATATGGCTATGAGCATCGTGAATCAGTACATTGAGATCAAACAGAAACTTTACAGCGCAATAGAGAGACTGGATGACACAACTAGAACTCTAGAATTGATAAAGAAAAGGATAGATGAGGAGGTCACAAAGCGTCAGGAAGATATGGCTCTGAAAGAGGATGAACTGATCGCGCTGCTTAAAAAATTAACAGATATAGAGGGAAGAATACACAATATTGAAGACAGGGAGGAAAAACTTGCCGAGAGAGAGGAACAGCTTGCAGAGCGAGAACGGGCCATAGAGGAGAAAGAGAAAACAATAGACAGGCTCATATCCGCCAACACGGAGATTGTGGCGCAGATTAGAGATCGCAGCGAAACCCTTGCTATGTTAATCAAAAAATTTGAAGAGGAGAAAGCAAGGTGGGAAGCCGAGAAGAAAGAGACGGAAGAGAAGCTGATGAAGAGAGAGACCCTTCTTGAAAAGTTGAAAAACACCCTGGAGCTGAGGGCGAGGGAGATTGAATCGAAGGAAAACGAGATTGCGGAACTTGAGAAAAAGAAAAAAGAGCTTCAGAAGGAGATAGAGGATATGGAATACAGGAAAAGAAACGAGCTCTCTGAGTATGAGGAGAAACTCAAAAAATGGGAGAAGGATCTGCTTGAAAAAGAGAAAGAGCTTGCAGGGTATGCTCGTATACTCAGCGAAAGAGAGGAAAAACTGGATACGAAAAGAAGGGAACTGGAAAAGAGAGAGGAGGAAGTTAGAAGAAAAGAGCGCAAGTTAAGAGATTACGAAAGAGAGATTGAGAATTTGAAAGAGGAGATACAGTTCCTGAGCGAGAGAGTTAAGACCCTTATGAAGAATAAAAACGAGCTGGAAAAAGATCTGGCTGCGTTGAGGGCTCAGTTATAATCCTCATAAAGTGGTTTTCTCATTTCCAAAATTTTTTATGACGCAATATACGCTGATGCTGTATCTTGATTATATCTTATCCTGCCAAGCCTTTAGATACGCCTGATTTTTTCCATTTCTACGTGATATGGAGAGGCTGCAAAACAGCAAATCACGGATTTTCCACCGCGCATTTCCAAAAACACGCAAACATATATGAATGAAGTAGTCTTTTCCCCGTTATGGTCTGTCTCTTATAC
>WAOZ01000204.1 GCA_015520975.1 DHVE2 group archaeon
TCTTATGGTGGCGATCAGCGTTGTTCTTGCCGCAACCATTTATGTGCTCGTTGCGGGGGGTATGCTCTCATCAACTCCTGCGACGAATCAGCTCATCATGACATTAAAATTCGATTCAAGAACTTCAACGCATAATCTTCTGAATTTTTCAATAATTTCAACAAGTCCAGAAAGCACATTTAAAAGCAATGTAAAGATAACTCTCGTTATTTCAAATACAACAAGTGTTCTGCTCGTTTACAACGCATCTCTGGATAGATGGACCAACGGCACTTCAGGATCAAAATGGCATTATGAAGCAAAACTTATTGATGCGAATGCCGACGGAAGATTCAGCAACGGCGATGTTCTCTCCGTATACACCGTGGATGATAATCCGGCTGATTCCATAGTTCCTCCACCGTTCCATACAGACGATAGAGTGGTCGTATCAGTGGTTGGTTTCACGGGCGTTTCTACTGACGGCTATGTGCAATTTTGAATCTTAATTAATTTTCTCACTTTTTTGCGATAATTTTTATCACATCGCCGTCCGTGAGAACATAATCGTGTCCCAAAATCTTTTTCGTGCGCCCATCCACGGCGCGGATGAAATTCTCGCCGAGTTCTGTATGCACGCGATACGCCAGATCCCGCGCGGTCGCTCCCTTTCTGAAAAGATACACATCGGGCAAAGCATTACCATCCTTATCCGTCCATTTGTTTTCGTCCTCCACAGGGTAAACCGCTATCATTTCCAGCAACTCAAAAACTGTATGCTCGATTACTTTCTGAACACCCGTGCCACCGTAAACTCTCATAAAATCGGCGATTTTATCCAGCGCCTTTTTCTGCGCGGTATTGAGTTTTTCAGGGTGCAGTATTTTAAAAGATGAGTCTCCGGGCACATACTCTATCAGTCCTGCGTTGGCAGCTTTTCGAAGCGCGAGTTCGTAATCGGCGGACACGGGCACCGCCACATAACCTTTTTCGCGGCATTTCTCCACAAATTCCTTCACGCGGGGCACTTCCACAATATCGGCTTTGTTAGCGGCTATTATCATCGGCTTTGAAACGCGGCGTATGTGAAGCGCAAGATGCAGTATATCCTCCGATGTCCAGTGCGTGGGTTTCTCTGATAACTCAGCGCTCGAAATCGCTTCCTTGACCTGCCTTTCAGATATGCCAAGCCCGGACAATCGCTCCGCAATCGCCGACTCAACCTTTATTTTCTCCGCCTCTATGCGCCTAGCTATTCTAACCCAGCCTCTACCAATTATATCTGCTATCCAGTGCGCAATTTCGTTTTCAAGAAACTCTATATCCTTCAGGGGATCGTGGGAACCTTTCTCCACGGGATTGCCCTCCGAATCGGAAGATCCGGAAACATCTACTATGTGTATAAGTGCAGCCGCGTGCCTCAAATCATCCAGAAACTTGTTGCCAAGGCCGCGCCCTTCGTGAGCCCCCGGTACAAGGCCGGCAACATCAATGAGCTCCACGGGAATAAGTCTTACACCATTCACGCACGCGGATTTTTTCGGATTACACAGCACTCCAAGCTCCGTATGGGGACAGGGTCTGCGGACATAGGCCATGGCCCTGTTTGCTTCTATCGTGGTGAAAGGATAGTTTGCAATCTCAACGGTGTGCAGTGTGGCTGCCGAAAAAAATGTGCTTTTACCGACATTAGGCTTGCCAACGAGTCCCAGCTCTACCATGTGACCAGAACCTTCTTGAGTTTCTTGTTCTTACCGCAGTTGAGGTCCTCCAGCACCTCTTCAACCTTGATTTTCGTTCCCTCACGCAGCCCAAGAGGATGGCACAGTTCGTAAAACTCGCAGTCGTATTCCTTGCAGTTGAGAGGTTTGTAAGACAGCGTTTCTCCCTGCACCACGGTCTTTGCGGGCAGCGCCAGAGGTACAGGTATCTCTTCCACCTCAACGGTCACAACCTTTCCCTCGTCGTGAACCTTGCACTCGTGCTCTTTATCGCGCACCTTGGTCACGCGGTACCATTTCCCCTCGTCAAGGTTGAAGCACACATTTTTCAGTTTGCAATCCCTGCATTCCAGCAACGGGCCCACATACTGAAACTCAAAACCCTCTTTCGCCAATTTTTTACCAACCAGTGTTATCATACATTTTCACCTCCCGATGACTCCTGTAATTCTGGCGAGATTTTTCGCCGCTTCCTTGCTCAGTCCCCTCGTTCCCAAAATTGTGTATCTCTTCCTTATGCGATGAGCGTGAGTTAATGCTTCTATTATCTGCTCCTCCTCCACCCCGAGCTCTTTTGCAGTTACGGGCGCACCTATACTTCTTAGTACATCTCTTATTCGCTTCCAGTCTCCGCCGTGGAGATACATCATCATTATTGTCCCCACTCCAACCATCTCCCCGTGCAGCGCCTTTCCCGGAGCAAGTTTTTCGAGCGCGTGTGCGAAAAGATGCTCGCTTCCGCTTGCAGGTCTGGAAGAGTTCGCTATGCTCATGGCCATACCCGACACAACTATGGCTTTCACCACGATCCACGCACTCTCCTCAAGCCCCGGCTTGATGGAATCCGCATTCTCCATAATCGCTTCCGCCGAATAGCGCGCGAGTCCGTAAGCCGTGGTGCTGAAACGCTCGTTTCTGAGTTTGTGCGCCAGTTCCCAGTCCCGTATGGCGGTTATATTTGCGAGAACATCCGCCGCTCCAGCCGCAAGATAGCGGTATGGCGCCTGTATTATGATACTTGTATCGGCCACTATGCCCATCGGCTCCTGCGCCTCCATGGAGAGTGTGGTACCGTTCTCGCGTATGGATGCTCGAGGGCTTGCTATACCGTCGTGTGCGGCGCTTGTGGGCACGCTTATGAACGGAATCTTCAAATCGTAAGAGGCTTTTTTGGCAAGGTCTATCTTGCTACCTCCGCCCACACCCACAAGAAAATCCATCTCCTCGGCTTTTTTAATCACAGCCTCTAAATTGGGCACGGTTGCCGCACCCGTTTTGATCACATCAACATCGAATCCGCTCTCTTCAAGATATTTTAGAACTTCTTTACCTGCCACATCCCATGTGATCTCGCCAGTCACTATGAGCGCTTTTTCACGCATCCCGAGGCGAAGACACATTTCGCCGATATTTTTCAGAACATCGTGGCCTGCGTATATCTCGCGTGGCAACTGCATCCACTTGGACTTTATGAACTCCATTTACCGAACCTTAAATCCTTGTGGCTTATTAAGATTGCGTTTTCAGGAGTAAGTTGAATTCTTTAGAAAATACATGGAAAAAGAGTAGGCTCTTAGAAACGGAAAATAAAGAGAAAGTATAATCTCCCCAATGTTCTTTTGAAAGAGTGAAATACGGATTCATGTCCTCAAACCCATTTTCACAGTTTTGTAAAGGCCAAATTTCTTGCTCATCTTTTATTAATCTCCACTATTTTATTTTTCTCTGGAGTTGCAACTTTCTTCATTTTTCCATTTTACATTTTAA
>WAOZ01000205.1 GCA_015520975.1 DHVE2 group archaeon
TGCTTACACAGTCCGGCCATACCTCTACCACCGCGTCTGCCAGCACCTCTTCTGCCTTTGATACCGTGGCCATGGGTGCTGGAACCACGGAACTTTCTTGATCTTTTTTTAGTCATTCACATTCACCCCCGGACCAAACATCCGAAGTATAAGATCATTTATCTTTGCTCCGCGATATCCCAGAGCGCCACCTTCAGTGTAATGTCTTTTTGTTTTCTCCCAGCCTTTCAATGGAGGATGCAACCTGAAAACAGGTTTTACATTTGGAATGTCTTTGTAAAGTATCTTGCCTTCGACTATGGCTTTGGCTAAATCCTCTATGCTTTCGTAACCCATCTTTTCTTTAATGTAATCGTCTGTTATCGGCTCATCGCCATAAAGGCGACCTTTATAGCGAATCAATTTTGCAAGAGTTTCTTCGTCAATCTCACCCCAGGTTACATAATCTTTTACTTTTTTGAGCATACCTTCATACGCCGGTGTCGGAGGAACTATGACACAGTGATTCACCCGTGTCAACCTGAGCATATTCAGAGTGTCTCTAATATCTCTACGCACACCGGTTCTTCCTCTAACTCTGATCACCGCGTACATCCTCTACACCTCCTTTGTAAATGGGCATAATCATCCTCGGACCCACCTTAACCACAGATGTCTGCTTGAGTGCGTCGTAAGTTGCCATAGCATAATTTACAGTTGTTTTTGTGTGACCCTTGGTAAAGCCCCACACATCTTTCACTCCTGCAAGCCTCAGTATAGTTTTTGCCACATCTCCAACGGCGAGTCCAACACCCTTGGGTGCAGGCTTGAGAGTTACTCTAACAGATCCGCATTTACCCACAACTTTAAAAGGTATGGAGTGAGGGGATCCACAACCGCATTCCCAAGAACCGCAGCCCCTTTTTATTTCGATGATATTGAGTTTTGCAACTTCAATAGCTTTTCTGATGGCCGCACCGACCTCTTTGGCCTTTGCCTTACCTATCCCAACAAAGCCATCACCGTTGCCCACAGCGACCATCACGGAGAATTTGACTCTTCTACCGCTATCGGTCATACGCTGGACCATTCTGACATCTATAACTTCTTCTTCCAGATTTGGGAGCAAAATATCTACAATTTCTGGCTCTCTTAGCGGAAGATTACTTCTCAGCGCCTCACTCATATTTGTGATTTTTCCCTCATATACCAGGCGACCAAGTCTGGTTTTGGGTTCCCAGTCAACCATATTCATACCTCCATTTTGGATTTGATCTCATCAAACATTTTCGATACTTCTTCGGAAATATGCTCACCGCGAATACGTTCATCAGACGGAAATATACCTTCACCATGTGGTATTTCCAGCCCGGCATCCAGCATTCCCTTCAGCGCTGCGAAAACTTTTGAACCACGCACCGGTCTATGTAACCCGATGTCCAGCACCGCTTCTTTGATACCTTTTTCAACGGCCTTTTTGCCTGCAAGGTAGCCGGTCAGATATGCCGCGGGTGTGTTTTTCATAGAGCCGTTCCAGCCATATTTTTTAAGAGCATCCGAGGCTACACCAACAATGATTCTGTCACCGTCCTCGTGATACTCCACAATCTGAACTATTATTCTATTTAGCGTCTTGCGTACAACAGCCCGCGGCTTTCCAGATTTCAGCAACTCCAATCTTTTACGGTAATTTGTTCTACCTTCACGGCGTCTTCGCATTTTCACCCTATAAACTGCATTGCGTGCCATAACAATCACTCCTCCTTAAGATAACCCTCTGTTTTTAAATGAAGCAGAAGATGATTCTTGCTTTTGAATGTACCTCCTTTGGCGAGTTTATAGAATCGTCTGTAAGTGTGGCGATCAATCTTACCACTGTCTCTTAAATCTCTCAAGGTGCGGCGAATCGCCCTTATATTTTTCATCCATCTGAGTTTGCGCGGATATCGGGCATATTTTTTACCTTTCCGAGAGCCGTAACCTTTGCGTCTGCCTTTTTCTTTCTGCATTTTCAGATAATTTGCTCTTACGCGGGATGTGCCCTTCACGGGTTTTTTCTTTATTAGTCCGCGCTTTATGAGGAATCGCACATCCTCCCTTGTAACCGCTTCTTTAATTTCATCCAGAGCATTTGGATCCATCCAGACTCTATCCTCTCCACATTTCAGTATATCGGCTGCGAGTCTTCTCTGGAATTTGACATCCATTTTTAATCACCTCTGTTGATGGGATTGAGCACTCTAATTCCGAGTTCCTCGGCTCTTTTCTCTATCGCCATTCTTTTACGAACACCAACGGTTCTTGCGATTCTTGCTGCTTCCTTTTCAGGATTCAGCTTTTCAAGTTCTTTTACATTATGCACAAGAACCTCACGAAAGCCCGAGGGATGCATACCTCTGACTTTTTTGGGGCCACGGTACCCGGAGTCCACCACAGGAGGACGATAACCTTTATGCTCTCTCATCTTTGAGTGTTTGCCTCTGGGTCTTCGCCAGTGGTCCCCAAGACGTTTGTATCTGAACCACTCCTGGCGTCGGAACCAGGGCCGTTTCCTGTTGAGCTTGTTTCTGATACGAAGCAACCGTTTTTCCTCATCAGTGAGTTTTGGTTTAATTTTCATTTCGTTTCACCCCTTTTTAACTATGTATATGCCATCCTGAAATACACGGGGATCTCTATCTTTCACACGG
This sequence comes from DHVE2 group archaeon, assembly GCA_015520975.1. GTDB lineage: Archaea > Thermoplasmatota > Thermoplasmata > Thermoplasmatales > Aciduliprofundaceae > S143-98. The sequence continues at coordinate 2,670 of WAOZ01000205.1, forward strand.
GTAGCACGCTCTATATTGGCTGCGGTTTGACCCGCGTGCTCTTTATTCACACTCGTCACTATGACCGTATCCCCCTTGATCTGAACCTTAGCGTCACCGAATATTTCGGCATATCTGGGCGCACGCTCGCCCATAAAGTTCTCTATAACCACCTTATTACCCTTGACGCTGACCTTCATGGGGAAGTGGGCATATACTATTTTGAGATGGTACTCAAATCCTTCAGTGACGCCCTTTATCATATTTTTGACATGTGCTCTCCAGGTACCTGCGAGCGCGTATTCTTTCTTTCTCGGTAGCGGACAGTACACAATCACCTTGCCATCATCGGTTATCATTTTCAATCGATCATGCTTGAATTCTCTTGATATATGTCCCTTAGGACCTTTTACATAAAGAACATAACCCTCATACTTCACCTCGACTCCTTCTGGAACCTCGATTTCATACTTAACTTCACTTGCAACTGGCATCTATATCACCTCAATACACATAGGCCAGCAATTTGCCGCCGATACCAAGTTTTTTGGCATCACTATGTGTCATAACACCTTTATTCGTTGTGATTATGATTATGCCGAAATCCTGAGCTGGCAAGTATCTGGATTCGAATTTTTCCATCTCATCCCGTTTCACGGAGAAGCGCGGCTTGATCACTCCGCACCTGTTTATGGTTGCGCTGATTTTAACTCTGAACAACCCACCTCTACCGTTTTCTATGTACTCAAACTCCTCTACATATCCATGGTCCTGCATTATTTTAAGAACACGTCCGATAAGCTTTGAGGCGGGTTTTACCTCAACTATTCTGCGTCCTGCCTGTGCCGCGTTGTTTATGCGTGAAAGTGCATCACTTAATGGATCATGCTGCATTTTTCATCACCTCAAGAATACTTTCTAAATCCAAGCTCGTAGGCAACTTCTCTAAAGCATTGCCTGCAGAGCCTCAAGCCGTATCTTCTTATCAATCCTCTTTTTCGGCCGCATCTTACACAGCCCTCGCTTCTTCCGAACTTTTTCTTGGGTCTAAGTTTAACTCTTACCATCACTCCACCTCCAGAATGTTAAGATTGAATTTCTCACGCATATACTGCATAGTCTCCTCCCGGGTTACTTTATGTCTGCTCGGTATCTTGCGCCTAGCTATTCTTCGTCTGGCCACGCGATATCCACCCCGTCTCTTGAAGACCACACTTATATCCATTCCAAATATACCTATATCTGGATCGTATTTCATACCCTCAAAATCCGTGTAATCGCTTATACCGAAATTCAGGTTACCCGTTGCATCGAAGGAGTAATTTGCAACCTTGAAATCCTTAACCCAGAGCGCTCGTCTGAGGAAATCCTCAGCTTCTTTACCACGGAGAGTTACCTTCAAACCTATGGGCAAACCTTTACGAATATTGAAATCTCGTATCGTTTTCTTTGCTTCTGTCTGAACGGGTTTTCTGCCCGTAAGGAGCTCTATAACCTTGGCCGCACGCCTGAGCTTTTCACCACCCTCTCCAACACCGATATTTATAACAACTTTATCAATTACAATATCACGCATGGGATTTTTCAGTTTTTTCTCGTTCATAGGGCACTCACCTCAGGCACAACTACCTCCGGCTTTCCAACACCAACAACGAAAACATTGCTCTTTGTGGTCTCAAAGCCTTCCTCAAATCTTACCATATTCTCCTGAGGTCCGCGAACCACTATGTATTCTTTAATATGCGCAATTTGACCTCTGTGCTTTCCACCAATTATCATGGCAACGCTGCCCTCTGCAAGTGGATAATGCGCAAGAATCTCCTGTGACGGGACTTTTATTTTCAGTACATCACCCGTTTTGTACTTATTCTCCTCAAGAAGTATGTTTCTACCGTCATGAAGATTCAACTGTATTTTGCCACCCTTGACTGCGGTCTTGTTTTCGATTCTGACGAGTTTCCATTCGGCGTTTTCTTTCGGGATCTCCATAACTCTAAGTCTGCCACTAACATCATACAGAACCCTGTAATGGGTATCAATACCCTTAACGGAAATCACATCCATGAATCCTATAGGAAATTTGAGATCTGTTATGACTCGGCCGTCGATTTTTATTACTCGGGAATTCAGTATTTTTTTCACTTCGCGTCTGTTGTTACCCAAGTGCAGTACATCTCTCAGCACTATGAGCAGTGGAAGCGATCTGTCCTGAGGATGCGGGCCTGGGGATGATTTCGGTGCGAATGGATACATCTTTCTTGGTATGGCCCAGCTTTTCGGTGCCGCCAGCCTCTTTATGTGATTACTCATTCTCCGTCACCTCTTCCGATTCTTCTTCCTCTTCTTTTACACTCTCTTCTTCCTCAACTTCTTCCTCTTCTTCAAATTCTATGGCGCCTCTCTTTTCCTCTGCAAGTTTGTAAAGCCTCTCTTTTCTTCTTGAATCACTCAGATCCAGTTTGATAAGCATCACATTAGAAGGATGCAACCAGTACTGTACGGCGGTATTATCCACTTTGCGAACGGTCACACCCTCCACCGCAATGCGCATCTTTTTGAGATTTACCTCCACTACCTTGCCCTCGTGACCTTTAAACTTGCCGCGCATAACGCGCACAACATCGCCCTTCCTCACCCCGAAACTTCTAATTCCATACTTGGCGTAAAGCTCATCACTAAGATGAGCGCGCATCATCTTTTGACGTCTGTGTTTGGGAGCGTTATACAGCATTTTTCTTTGCTTTCTTGGCTGTCTGGACACCATCCATATCACCTCAAACTATTATACTCGCGATTGCCGCAATACGGGGCCATCTTTCCGCGGCCTCACGCGCAACCGCACCTTTAATCTCACTGCCTTTTGTTTCACCGGTGGGCGTGGTTATTACGCATGCGTTATCTTCAAACTGCACCCATGTGCCGTCCGCTCTACGGAAAGGTCTGCGCTGACGCACAATCACCGCAGGAAATACCTTCTTCCTCATATCAGGTGTGCCTTTTTTAACGCTAACAATCACCATATCACCAACACCTGCGGAGGGATACTTTCTCGCAACACCGTGATATTTCAGAACCTGAATTATCTCAACTTCCTTGGCTCCTGTGTTATCTGCACATACAAGACGCGCGCCGGTTGGAAGCCCACGTGTCTGCCTGCCTGCAATACCCTTCACATCAATCACCTCTCAACCTTCTCTATTATAACAAAGCTCACTGTCTTGCTGAGAGGACGACATTCCATAAATCGCACATAATCTCCTACTTTGGCATCTATGCAGGGTGGATTGTGAACATGATACCTGCTTCTTCTCTTCTCGTATCTTTCATACTTTGCAACATAACGAAGATACTCTCTCTCAACAACGACAGTACCCTGCATCTTATCCGAAATCACAACACCTTCTATGATCTGACCTCTCACCTTCAGATGGCCGTGAAACGGACAGTTCGGATCTGTGCATTCTTTTTCCGGAGGCTTTACATCTATGCCTATATCTCTTGCAGTCATTTTTTTCTCCTCCTCAATATTTTTTTAATTCTTTCATGAGGGCGATAATTTATTCTATCTCCTTTAACTATCACGCTTTTATCGTTTAATCTGAACCTGAATTCCGCACCCTTTTTCATGATCATTTTCTCTCCTTCGGGTGTTTCAAGAACCAGCATATGATATGTTTCATCAACAACACGTCCAGATAGCCCGCGCTGAAGCGGGTTTGTTGATTTCACCACCTCAACCTCGAGTCCGATTAACTCGTGCACCCCAAGATTCTTTTCATTTCTCATTCGTTCATCACCGTCAATATTCTGGCAATCTGCTTTTTAAGAGCACGAAGTTTACCCGGGCTCACCGGGGCACCGCCCATCGCGGCTATGCCCTTTTCGTGCATTAATTCGCGGCGAAGTTCATTGAGTTTTTTCTCCCTCTCTTCCGGAGTCATTTCCCTTATCTGCTTCGCTTTGAGCATCGGCATTTTCTTTCACCTCTTCAGTTTTTGTTTCTTCTTTTATCTCTTCAGTCGGGGAAGTTTCGGATTCTTCAGATACCTCCCCGATTATATTTATCTCATCAGGAAGTTTCACATCTGGAGGCATTATTTTTACAGTAACGCCAATTATACCGGGTTTGGTTTTTGCAGTTGCATATCCCACATCTACAAGCTCCGCAGGCTTACCGTTATATTTTATGGTGCCCTTGGTGAATTTCTCGGTTCGTGCCCTATCACCCGTGAGTTTTCCAGAGATTATTATCTGCGCACCTTTTGCCCCTGCATCCATTATTCTACGCAGGGTTGAGTGCCCCGCCCTTCTGAAATGCCATCCGCGTTCAAGTGCCGCTGCAAGTTTTTCAGCCATAATCTGAGCATTGAGATATGGATTGGGAGATTCTTTAACCTCAATGGTCGGATTTTCCACACCAAACTTTGTTTGAAGCGCTTCGGTGAGCTCTTTGATTTTTGCACCTTTTCTACCAATTATGAGTCCAGGACGTTCGACCTCAAGCACTATTCTTGTGCCAAGAGGTGTGCGCTGAATCTCCAGACCTCCAAATCCAGCTACTCGCGCCTCGCGCATGAGATACTCTTTTATCAGGAGTCGGTTGACATTTTCCTTCACAAATTTTCTCTCATCCATAGATCTCATTCCTCCTCTTCTTCTCGCTCTTCAAGGATGACCTCTATATGAACTCTATCTCTTCTAATCTCGGTGGAACGGCCAAAAGCGCGTGGCATATATCTTTTGTAAATCTGACCTTTATGCGCAGCAATATGCATAATGTAAAGATTGTCTGTATCGAGATCCTTGTTCTCCGCATTAGCCTCTGCGTTTTCCAGTACTTTTAAGATGTATTTCGCCTCTTTAACGGGATATTTACCCGGTCCAATACCTCGGCGATGGGAAATCGAATCGAGATAGCGGAAATATGGCACTGCACGCTTTTTCTTTATGATGCCTTCAAGATACTCTTTAGCATCATCAAGTTTCATACCCTTAAGCGCCCGGCACAGGTTTACCGAATCTTTCAGCGAAATGGGCAAATTCCGCCCGAAGGATTTTGCGTATTTTTCGCCATCCACTTTTATGCTGTAAGGCATTCACATCACCTCACTTGAGCGGCACGAACTTGGAGCTGCGCGTTGCACCAACGCCAGGACCGCTGTGCTTAACCTCTTTCCTGGTAAGCGCGAATTCGCCAAGATAATGGCCTATCATTTCGGGTTTGATCTCAATTTCCACAAATTCTTTACCATTGTGAACAGCGACCCGTTTGCCCACAAACTGCGGCAACACTATCAAATCTCTCCTATGTGTGCGAACCACTTTATTTTCAGGCGCGTTGATAATCTTGCGCACAGTTTTCATCCGTTCTTCATCCCAGCCCCGTTTCAGCGTTCTTCTCGCCCGTGCGGGAAGAAGTTCGGCGAGTTCATCCCAGCTCATGGTTTTCAATTCTTCAAGAGAGTAACCGCGATAGGAAAATTCTTTCATTCGGCCCATTATAATCTTACGGGTCTTCCTTTTCCGTCTTCGAGCCGCTTTTGCACTTATTTTTCTCATCTTTGCCATTTACTCACCTCTTCTTCTTTTTCTTCTTTTTAGGTGATAATCGCCCAACTTTTCTACCTGGCGGAGCGTGTCTACTAACCGTGCTCGGTCTTCCCACATGCTGATGGTTTCCACCACCGTGCGGATGGTTCACAGCATTCATAGCCACACCACGAACCTGGACATGTTTTCGAGCCTTTGAGCGCCAGGCATGATAGACTTTACCAGCCTTGAGCATGGGTTTCTCCTTCCTGCCGCCTCCAGCAACCACTCCTATGGTGGCGCGGCATCTGGGATCGAACATCTTGAATTCTCCAGATGGCAGTTGCACCGTGGTCTTGGCGCCGTGGGTAACTATCTGTGCGTACAAACCTGCACTGCGGACATACTTACCTCCATCACCCGGCTGTGCCTCTATGTTGTAAATAGGAACACCCTCAGGTATTGAGCCAAGCGGGAGAACATTACCCGGTCTGATAAGGGCACCTTCACCAATCTGGATCTCCTGGCCCTCATACATTCCAATATGCGCAAGCATCAGAACCTTTTCACCGTTTTCAAGCCTTATTTCCGCCAGAGGTGCCGTGTGCCCGGGATCGTGGAATATCTCTTCCACGATACCTTTTGCCTGGTTCACTTTAGGGTTTATTGGTCTGCCCGCATACCTATGACTTGGAGCGCGATATCTCGGAGAGCCGTGTCCTCTCCTCTGAGGTATTATTCTCTTACCCATTTACACCACCTTAGAATATGCCGAGGCGCATACCAAGCTCCTCGGCGCTGTATTCTTTCGCAAGTTTGACTATCGCCTTTTTACCGTATTTAGTTAAGTAGGTGTTGACCTTCACAACCTTAACATCGTAAAGTTTCTCCACAGCGTGTTTTATCTGGGATTTTGTGGCATTCCTGCGAACTATGAATGTTATTTTGTTCTCTTTTTCGATCATGAGAAGAGTTTTTTCAGTCACATACGGCTTGAGAATAACTTCACTTGGCTCAAATGTCATTGAGCCCACCTCCTCATTTCCTCAATTGCACCTTCTGTAAAGATGCTCAAACGACCAGCATGCGTGCCAGGTGCCAGCACCTCCGCATTGAGTTCTCTCGGTGTAACGATATCCACACCGGGTAGATTTCCAAATCCCTTCTTCACATTTTCAGCGTTTTTGACAACGATCAATATGCTCTTCTTTTTCTTGTATTTTCTGCCTCTCCTTTTACCTTTACCTCCACGAATTCTTTTATCGCTGGCGCGAAGTATATCATCGTAAAGACCGAGATTCTTAAGAACGCGGATTGCATCTTTAACAGTTGATATCTCCTCGAAAGAATCTTCTATCACCACAGGAAGTGTTATCTCAGGATTGAATCGATGACCCCTGCGAATCACCATGGGTTTTCTGGTGGTCATTGAAAGCGCGCTATATTTAGCCAAACGCCTCTCCTTTTTGTTTATTTTGCGATACCATACTTTATCCGTTGTAGGAGGATGCCCTGCCCTACCACCCACGGTGTTTGGTATGATGGCACCACGGGATGTGTTGCCTATCCTGGGAACCATTTTAGAAACCCCGTGTCCCGGACCCCACGACTCCGCAACACGGCGCATACCTGCCATGGGATCCACACCATGAGGCTGAACTCTGTTAAGCTGAAACGCGCGAATCACGCGTCTTATTAAATCAGGCCTATAGGGATATTCAAAGCATTTAGGAAGTTCAATTTGACCTTTTATGCCACCTTCCAGTGTGTATATATTGACCTTCATCCATCACACCCCCATCTTGGACTGAAGAGAAACATAGGTAACATCTATGCTGTCCACATCCTCAAGAACCTGTCGCACAGGATCTCTGAACCGTACAAGTCTTTTGGCAGGTCCAGGGACAGAGCCGTGAATGAGCACATACTGATTACGAACTACACCATAATGCGGAAAACCACCTGCTGGTGTTATATCCATCGCAAGCTTTCGTTCACCATCTTCTTCGACAAAATCAACGTATTTGACTATTCTTTTATTGTACTCCGTGCGCTGATGGTAGCCCATCTGTCCGGCCTGAGGCACTGTATATCGCACCCAGTCAGGATGCCAAGGACCGAGCGTGCCGATCATACGTCTATGCTTTCGGTTCTTATGATTCAGAAGTTTAACACCAAATCTTTTAACATGACCCTGAAAACCCTTGCCTTTGGTTATACCGATCACATCAACAAACTTACCATCACTCTTGAAATCTGAGAATTTGATTTCCTTACCGAGAAGCCCAAGGGCATACTCTTTTCTCTCTTCCACCGTTCCGCCTCCAACCCGAATCTCCATAATATCGGGAACCTTTTTGGGTATGCCTGTAACGAGACGGGGCTGTGTATGCGCAATAATCCTGACCTCCTCAATATCCCCTTTTATTTTTTCAAGGGATTTATCAGTGCTATACTCTTTCGGTAAAGGAATTCGTCTTGCCAAGTCCTTATCCAAATTTTCAGCCCATACTTCTCCTATGCTCTTCAAACCATACATGTTTCTTTCATAAAACCTAACACCAGCAACCTTCATTGGCGGAACCTCAATAACCGTCACCGGAGTCCATATTTCCTGCCCAGCGGTTGTGGTATGCTTTCTCCAGTCAATGGTAAAAACATGCGTCATACCGGCTTTGTACCCTGCGAATCCCTGTATCCTCGGACCATCCTCTATCTCCGGCCAGTGCCTGATACGCGGTATATGATGCTTCGCTCTCTTACGCGGATAATATGCCATAGAGCCTCTTCTCGGATGATGCGCACTTCCCATTTCGATTCACCTCGATTTTAGCCGTGACGCCTTCAGTCGTGCCCAGAACTGACTGTAAGGGCACGCAGGCGGGCCGCCGCATCTTTTTAACGTTTTCTCAATAGCGGTTGGCCCTTGGCGTCTGGCTAATTCTTTGCTTCCGTAATGGCATTTAGTATATAAAGAATTCGGGTATCCGCACTGCTCATGACTGGATAATTCTTAAAATGCGTAAAACGATTTTCATGCACAAATTTTCGATCCCTGCGATGGTCATTGTTTAAAGAGATTTAAACAATCAAACAATCAAGCGCAAAAGTATTTTATACGATAACCCATTCGCTACCTTTGCCTGTGATTGATTGGATGAAGGAGGTATGAAAATGGCTGCGATATATGTGAGATTCGAAGTCCCGAAAGAGCTGCAGGACAAAATCTACAGTGCTGTGGAAATCGCAAAGGAAACCGGAAAGGTGCGAAAGGGCACAAACGAAGTGACAAAGATCGTTGAAAGAGGCGACGCGAAGTTCGTGATCATTGCTGAGGATGTCAATCCACCTGAAGTGGTTGCACATCTGCCGCTGCTCTGTGAGGAAAAGGGCATACCTTACGGA
>WAOZ01000206.1 GCA_015520975.1 DHVE2 group archaeon
TATAATAATACAGCGGAAATGATAGACCGAAGATCATCAAATACGCAACTGTTTTCTTGGTGTCCATTTAAACTGTAAATCGCATAGTCTTATTTAATATTTTTAATTTCTCTGGGCACATTTTGAAAGGATATATCAAAAAAGAATCAAAACGAAAAGTTTAAAAAACATATACGTTATGCTTTTGCTATGAATCTTCCTGAGGAGCTTAGGGAATTTCTTAACAAAAAAGGCGTGATACTTCTTATCCGTGGTCTGCCGGGTACGGGCAAAACCACTTTAGCGCTGACGCTCTTAAACACCGTGGGTGGATACGCATACATAACTACTAGAAAATCCATGTTCGATATAGAACGCAACTATTCCTGGCTTGCAGATGAAACCAGAAAAATGATATTCATAATCGATGAAAAATATCAATTTTCAAGCACTGAAAAATATGGCAGTGCTTTTTATCTTCTCCCCGATTCAATAAAATATGCGCTCAATCTTTACGAAGAAGGTGCAATTAACGGCATAATCATTGATAGCTGGCACACTGTTATGGAGGAGCTTAGATACAAGAGAGAGGAAGAACGCGAAAGGGAAGACCTTTATCAGGGCTCAACATTTTTCCTGAATCTTATGAAATTATCCGATTTCGGGGTAAATATAATTATTGTGAAAGAAGGTGTGGAGGACGATTCCATATCTTATGTATCTGATGGCGTTGTAACTATACACAGAGATTTAAAAGACGGCCGTGTTTACAGGCAGATAACTTTAGATAAGCTGAGAGGCACAAGGATTTCCAAGAGCAGGTATATGGTGTCACTGCGCGGTGGCAGGTTTGAATCTTTCAGTTCTTCCAAATATGCACATCCATCGGAAATAAAGGAGTTCGAAGCGGAAGAGATAAAAATGGACAAATGCATACCGTCGAAAGTATTTGATGATGTTTTTCCTTACAGACGAGGTATGACGGTTACATACGATTTTGATGAATATATTCCGAAAGAGTATCATCTTGCGTCTTTCATGCCCACTGTGGCAAACTTTTTAAAGAACGGGGCAAGGGTCGTTATGATACCCCCCAGTGACATGGATATAAGTGAGATGAAGTATCAGCTGCATCTCTATTCACTGTGGAAAGGAATCAACCAGTTGCATTTTCTCTATCATTCACGCGAACTTGAGGATTTTGTGGAAGAAGTTGACATGTCCTCTCCTGAAAAAATAAAGAATACGGTGGAAAACCTGATAGGCAAGGATTCTGGAGAAATGCCGCCGCTTATAGTGCTCGGCTATGATAGACTTTTGAGTTATATGGAGAACAACGATGTTATGAAACTTGCAGACGAGCTTAAAAACATTGTCAGGAGAGTTAGGGGTATAATGATAATAACGGGTAAAATTTCTGAAAGAGCAGTTAAACGGTTCTGTGCGGGTATATCGGATATCTATGTTAAATTTAACAATATAAGCGGAGAGGTTGTGATGTACGGTATAAAGCCTTGGACTCAGGCATATCATCTGGACCTCACAACGGATGCGGGTTATCCCATGGTACTGCTGAGGGAGATAGTATGACCAAAAAGATTCTCTTGGTGGACGATTCGCGGCTCTTTTACGATTTTATGAAAGAAATTTTCAGCGAGGATGATGTGGATATACTGTGGGCGCCAACGGGAAAAGAGGCTGTTAATGTTTGCTCAAAGGAGCATCCTGATCTCGTGTTAGTGGATATTTTACTTTCGGATATGAGTGGGGTGGATGTGATTAAAAAACTCAAAGAAGCGTGCGATGAGATTAATGTTCTTGTTATAAGTGGGCTGGATAACGAATATGTTGTTCGCGATGCGATAAATGCCGGTGCGAAGGATTATATAATCAAGAATGTTGGACTGGAGTATTTCCGAAAGAAGATATTGGAAACTCTTAAAAAGTGATTAGAATTTTTCAGCAGGGCACTTTCCAAAACATTCTAAGCAATGCACGCACAGCCCTGTATTTAATCTCACCGAACCGTTTTCAATATATAGTGCGTTTTGTGGACATCTACCGGTACATATCCCGCACCCAATACATCTATTTGCTCGTAACACAATGGAAATAGCGTACATCTTCATTTCCTTTTTCACACAAATTCTGTTTGATGAAATTTCAAATGTGCCCGGAGGTAGGATATTGATAAGATTTTTGGTTTTTTCAAGATCTATTTTTCCATCAGTGCGAATCTCCACAATTTCATCGTCGATGGAATCCGTATGTATTTCAAATTTTTCTCGGGGAATCTGTATATCTCCTGCCCATTTTGGAGGGTATACCCAACGCCATGCGGAATAGGCCCAGCTCTCATCCGCATTATGTGCTTTAGCATAATTTTTCAGAACGGATAGCCAATCGCTGAATTTCGGGAAATGCTTTTTAACGATTTCAAAATCTGCGAGATCCGACGATGGACATAGGTAGCATCCAATTCGTGTAAGTCCGCGAATGTACCATGGGTTGATAGGGGCATTTTTCCACAGAAGATAGAGCCATACTTCGAGGGATGTCCAGTTCTGGATGGGACTTGCTGAAATTTGGTTGGGCACCCATTCATTTTTCCAGATATTTCCCTTGCGCATTCTGTCTAGACTTTCGTATCTTCTCTGGCCGATGAGTGTTAATATTTTTCCACCGTATTTTTTGAGAATATAGCGAGTGGTTGGACCAAGTTTGCAGACCTTGCAGCACCAACGATAATCCCTGCCGGGAGGACCGAATTTTTCAAGACCGTTCCAGAATGCATCGCCTGCAGAAACGATATCCATCTTCAATTCGTATTTATCTGCAACATATTTTGCATACTCTACGGTTTCTGGAAATTCGATCCCTGTATCAAGAAAAAATGTTTGTAACTCAATTCCGCTTTTAAGAGCTAAAAGAAGCACAGCCATACTGTCTTTTCCTCCGCTAAACGATACCGCCATCGGGAGATTAAATCTGCGTCTCAAATCTTGTATAAATTTGACGGCTTTTCTCTCAATAAATTCAAGATGTTTTTCGTTTGCCTTTACGACCTTTGCCATATCGGGCGCCTTGCGAAGCTCAAACTCACCAAACCCGCTGTATCTTATTTTAACAGCAACACCTTTTTTAGATGTTCTCATTTCATCGGTGTTCATTTTTGCGATTCCGCATGCGAAGGGTATGCCTTCTTCTGTCATTACTATTATTTCATCGCCTTTCTCAATATCATCACTGCATCTTACCACGCCGGGTACCATGAGATTTTTTCCGTTAAGTATGGGTTCGATAGCACCTTTATCTGCGATCACGAATCCTTTTTTAGCGCATTTTCCCAGAAGGTATGCACCTTTTAGACGGAGAGAGAATACAAATTTTTTTCTTTCTATGCTGTAACGCAGATTGCCTATAATTTCACCATCCACGATAACCTCGTCCATTCTGTCGTAATGGGGTACGCGATTAAAGAGCACCAGGTCAAATTTCGGGCGGCATCCGAATTCCCTTTCTATGGTCTCTTCCAGAATTTTTTTATCGCCTTCAAAACCGATGCGCACCTCACCGGGTGGGGTGATATTCACCTTCCTCCCAGTTGAGCCGCATACTGCACACTCCGGTGATACCAACGGCACATTACAGTTATCGCACCAGTAAAATTTGACCTTTCCAAGATATACTGGCTTACCCATTATATCACTAATTTAAGCAACTCTTTTTTGAGCACGGTGGCGGTGTCCGAAACTTCGTCCAGAACCTGAGCTATTCTGAGGATTTCGTCTTTAGCGTTGGGCTTCAGAATCGCGCCATTTGGTGTTGGTTTGATCAAGCCCTCATTTTCAAGAACGCCGAGTGAGTGACGAACTTCGTGTTCCCCGAGACCCAGGAGATTTGAAATTCTGACTATGCCTATCGGCTGATGCTTCATCACAGTTTCGAGCACTCGAATGTGCCTTGATAGTATTTCCAACTCGTCGTAAAGGCGTTTTGTGAGCATATTTCATCACCTACCCCGCTTTTTGTGAAGGGCGGTAAATGGTACTCACATAAAACTTTTATCCTTTGATATGATGGCATGGAACCATGAAAACTGTCGACCGACTCAGATTCGGGCCTGCAGGCATACCACACTCTGCCGCCAAAAGAAGCACCGTGGAGGGCGTTGTAAGAGTGTGGGAATTGGGGCTGGATGCTATGGAGATGGAGTTTGTCAGAGGAGTGAAAATGAGTATCAAATCTGCGGTTGAGATCAGGGATGTTGCCAGATCTCGGGACATATATCTGACCGCTCATGCGCCTTATTATATCAATTTTAACTCGGAGGATCCTGCAAAGGTGAAAGCCAGTATTGAGAGGATATACAGAACTGCCAAAGTGACTCACGCGGCGGGAGGATATTCCATAGTATTTCATGCCGCTTATTATGGTAAAGTCGAACATGAAAAAGTGTACGAAAAAGTGAAAGCACACCTATCGGACATAGTTAAAAGATTGAAAGATGAGGGTATTCATATATGGGTTAGGCCTGAAACTACTGGCAAACCAACGCAGTTCGGCACTTTGGAAGAATTGGTGAGGTTAAGCGAGGAGCTGGAAATGGTTCTGCCCTGCGTGGATTTTGCACATCTTCATGCAAGAAGTGTGGGTAAATACAACACATACGAAGAGTTTTCGGAAATCCTTGGATTTATTGAATCTCGGCTTGGCAGATACGCGCTGGAGAATATGCACATACATGTTTCGGGAATAAATTACGGACCCAAAGGCGAGAAAAATCATCTCAACCTGAAAGAGAGCGATTTCAATTACCGTGACCTTGTTAAGGTGTGGAGAGAATTCAATATAAAAGGTGTGGTGATATCAGAAAGCCCGAATCTTGAAGAGGACGCGCTTCTTTTAAAAAAGATTTATGAGGAGTGATAGTAGTAGTGTTTCAGTAGATATGAGGTGATGTATGTTTCGATGTACGCTCCGATCAGAATCAGAAATATGGAAATCATGGCATAAATAATTGCTCTTTTGCCATATTTTATTATCGTTTCGGTAATGTATGTGGATTTTTTTCCCTTTAAAATATCCATCGATTATTTCTATGATCATTGAGGTGACATTCATTGCAGCCATCAGACCAAATATGTATCCAAAAGTTTCTGGAAAGAAATGAGGTAGCATACCAT